>JBDLTY010000001.1:0-5667 GCA_039805585.1 Actinomycetota bacterium
TGGGCGGAACTGGCTTGGGACTTGCAATCGCACTTGAAGATGCGAAACTGCATGGTGGCACAATTCGTGTTACGAGCGAAATTGGAAAAGGTTCAATTTTCACGTTGAGTATTCCAACAACAATTTCACTGAATTCTTCGTCTATCAGTAGTGGTATCTCATGATCAGAAAACTATCTAGTTTGATTGCAGCACTAGCACTTGCTGGGTGTGCTGCAATCCCCGCGATTGGACCACTGGAGGTTATAGACACACAGGTCGAGGGCAATGATGAATTTGTTCGCGTTATTGCAAAACCCCCAGTGTCAGGGATGTCAGAACTCGATATTGTCCAAGGTTTTATTACTGCTATTTCAGATGCATCAGATGATTATGCAATAGCTCGACGCTATCTTGCTGCTGATGTCAGTGCAGAGTGGAATCCAGAGAGAATTCTAGTTTTTGATTCGGCGTCAGTTGAATTTCGAAATTTCGCCACGAACAAAGTGGAAGTGAATGGAAATGCTGTGGGTGAAATCACGCGATTCAACCGCTTACGAATCTTTGAACAGAGTCAGAATTTTTCATACACATTCAATCTTGCCGATATTAATTCCCAAAAGCGGGTTGCGGAGCAACCTCCGGTAACTCTCATTAGTTATGGAAACCTCATTCGAAGTTATTCGGGGTATTCGCTTTATTTTGTAGATGACAAACTCGAATTTCTATCTCCGGAAGCAATCTGGCTACCTGATTTCAGTGCCGGTATAGAGAGTCGCTTGGTTCGCGAGCTACTGGCAGGCCCTAAGACACAATTGAAAACCGCAGTTCCAGCTGGTATGAATTTGGAATTCGATTCGGTCGGCTACGAGGATTCGTATCTCACTGTCAGGCTTGCCTACAGTAACGGGGGGTTTAGTGAAGCGCAACGAAAACTCCTGCTTGCTCAAATAGTCTGGACCCTAACGGAAATTCCTGATGTTGACGTGGTGAGAGTTTTTCTCAATTCACAGCCTGTTCGAATACAAAACTCACTGGATCTAGGACGTTCACTTTTCAATGAATTTACGCAGGAACTTCCTCCTATTGCTCAACCCTTATTTGTCTCTGCAGGTGACTTTTTGCTTCGTGGTGATGAAACTGGAACGAGTGAAGTGATTCAACTTGCGCCCCTGACCTCAATGACTATTGCTAAGGATCTCTCGATTGTTGCTGGAGTGCGAGGTCAAAGTGCTTTTGTCGCAACTGGTCAAACATTCCAAAATCCGCAACAGCTGTCTAGGTCTGTACGAAGTGTGATGTTTGATAATCGATTACGACTGTGGCTGGTACTTCAAACTGGCGGATTGAGTGTTTGGCTTTCAAGTTCGAATTCGACGCGCGAAGTGTCGCTACCAGATACTCGAAAAGTCATTGCCTTCGCACCAGCAACGGATGCGGCTCGTGCTGCGATTGTGATTGAAACTCCCTCGGGTGGACAACTTCGTCTCAGTACTATCAATCAACTAGGAAGCTCACTTCGCCTCTCGGAATATCGAAGAGTAGAACGCTTTTTCACTGATGTCTATGACGTCGATTGGATCAATACAAACGAACTCGCCATTCTTGGTCGCGCGGGGGTCGAGCAGCCAGAGGTATATGTGCTGAATGTGACCACAGGTGACATTCGAAGACTCGGTGGTCCTGCTGGGGTAGTCGAAGTTTTCGCAGGCTTCGATGTTCCGATTTACGTTGTGAGTGAATTTGGTCAGTACTGGGCCTACATCAACAATGAATGGGTACTGCAAGGTGAAGCATTCACAATTGCACTTGTAGGTTAGTTTTCAACATTATCCTGAACCTGCTTTTCTTGCTGTACGTCAGGCAGAAACTTTGCTGGTGCTTGATGCCTTGAAGGAAGTTTTCAATCCGCAATACTGTTGCGGTTGCAACCAATTTGGAAGATTGATTTGTGGCAACTGCATAGATTCATTCATGCCGACAAGAATTACGCTGGATAGACAACTTCAGGTGAGCGTCGTAGCCGCGCACAATCCTGTACTACTGCGTGCTGTTCGAATGTGGAAAGACTTCGAAGTTCTCGCGTTCTCTAACTATTTCGCAAACTTTTTCATCAATACGCTCTATCGAAACACGACTCAGCACGAGGATCTCATCTTCACGACCCCGCCACCGCATCGACAGTCTTTACGGCTTAGGGGACATGATATTTTGGGAGATGTTGCATGCAAGGTTGCTAGAGAATTTCCTCGAAGTTCGTACCGTCAAATATTCAGATACGAGCAGGAGAGACTCAGGCAACGTCAAGTTCACTACAGAGACAGGAAGCAAAATATTCGAGGTTCAATACAACTTGTTGAGCGTGCTGAGGGGTATATCGTGCTGCTAGATGATGTGATGACCAGCGGAGCAACCTTATCCGAACTCTCCCGAGTCTCCAGAGGGCATTTCGACCTTGAAGCCTTGGTATTGACCTCTGCAACGGCACTGACCAATTGAGTATCACGCGGTAGGGGAGTATTCTTCAGTCAACGAGGAGGATATATGACTCACAACAGTTCAAACCCAACAATTGTCATTCAAGCTAACGGTATGAAATTCGATGATCAGTGGCTCAAACTCGTAGACGAAAAAACAGCCCACTTGGATCGATTTGGAAATAACATTTTGGAATTTAAGGTAGAACTCACACATAACAACAATCCTCGACAGTCCGATAAAGCGTGGACATGTGTAATCTCGGCACTGATCCAGGGTCGAATGATGAAGGCAACAGGACAAGCTTCTGATGAAAAACGTGCTTTTGAATTTGCTCGAGAAACGATGGAATCAAATCTTCGTCGTGCTGCCCGCCGACATCGTTACTCGCGTCATGGTCGCAAAGCAACACTGAAGGTTAGTCAAACTCTCGAAGATTAATTCTCGGCTTGCTCACGAACGCCCAAAAGTTCTAGGTTGTAACTAGACTCGAATAGCACAATCGGATACATGAAGTCCTTGGTGTTATGTGGTCCGGCTCTCTATCGAAATGCTTTCTATGACTTTATCCGGATAGAGCGTGGAGACTTCAAAATTGTTGCCCACAGTGTTGAGGCTAAAACAATTTCCGCTGTGATTTCCCACGCAATGCCAGATTCTGCTCTCATCATTTCAGGCTTAAGTGTTGGTGAGGCGGAGCATGAAGCAAGACGAATTCGAAAAGTAGATCTTGAAGTCAATGTTGTGTGGTGGTCTATGTTTTCTGATATTGAAAATCTGCGTCAACGTATGTCACTGTATGATGTCAAAGTCGCTGCTTGGGATGCAAATCCACATGCTGTCGCGGATGAACTTGGCATTTCAGAGGCTCGAGCAATGTTTGAAGGGCAAAAACCTCGACTCACTCGCCAAGAGCAACATATATTGCAGTTAGCGGCACAAGGTCTATCAAATCGTGCAATCGCAAATCGCTTATCGGTCAGTGAAAGCACTGTCAAAAATCACTTACGACACGTTGGAGCGAAATTCAACACTTCCTCCAGGGCGCAGTCCGTTTGGCAAGCAGTGCAGTGGGGATATCTCACTCCACAACCGTTACATCCAATTGATACGTAAATATAGTGTTTACACTTCACCCATGGCTGACATGAAACCCCGTAGTAAAGATGTCACTGAGGGAATAGAACGAACTGCAGCGCGTGGAATGCTGCGCGCTGTTGGTATGCAGGATGAAGATTTCGCTAAACCTCAGATTGGCATTGCTTCCTCGTGGAATGAAATCACACCGTGTAATTTGTCACTCGATCGTTTAGCTCAGGCTGCCAAAGTTGGGGTTCGAAGTGCAGGTGGTTTCCCGATGGAGTTTGGCACCATTTCAGTCTCTGATGGCATTTCAATGGGCCATGGGGGTATGCATTTCTCACTCGTGAGTCGAGAAATTATTGCCGATTCAGTTGAGACCGTCATGCAAGCAGAACGACTTGATGGAATGGTGACGTTTGCAGGTTGCGATAAGTCACTTCCTGGAATGTTGATGGCAGCAGCACGTTTAGATGTGGCAAGTGTGTTTGTGTATGCAGGTTCTATCCTGCCTGGCAATGTGACGCTTTCCGACGGCAGCAATCGCGATGTCACAATCATTGATGCTTTTGAAGCTGTTGGAGCATGCGCTCGAGGTCTTATGTCAGAAGAAGATGTGGCACGAATTGAACGAGCAATCTGTCCAGGAGAAGGTGCATGTGGTGGTATGTACACGGCAAACACCATGGCATCTGCTGCCGAAGCAATGGGCATGTCACTACCTGGATCGGCCGCCCCTCCTGCAGTTGATCGCAGACGCGATTCCTTATCAGAAGCGTCTGGGGCAGCAGTCATTGAACTGATTCGACGCGGGATTACCACGCGCGACATCATCACAAAGCAATCACTTGAGAATGCAATTGCTGTTCTAATGGCTTTTGGAGGATCAACGAATGCTGTTCTTCATTTACTCGCAATTGCGCATGAAGCAAACGTGGAACTAGAACTTGCAGACTTTCATCGTATTGGGGCAAAAGTTCCATTACTTGCCGATGTCAAACCTTTTGGTCGCTACGTCATGAGCGATGTCGACAAAGTTGGCGGAGTGCCTGTTGTTATGAAAGCACTGCTTGATGCAGGACTTCTTCACGGCGATTGTTTGACTGTGACTGGCAAAACTGTTAAAGAAAACTTGAGCGAGATTCAAAGTCCAGATCCAGACGGAAGTATTCTGAGGGCAATTGATTCGGCTATCGCAACAAGTGGCGGCATAACAATTCTTTCAGGTTCGCTTGCTCCTGAAGGTGCTGTTGTAAAAACTGCAGGAATTGAGCTTGAAACATTTGAAGGAAATGCTCGCGTCTTTGACCGTGAGCGAAGTGCTATGGATGCACTTGAAGCCGGTGAAATTCAGGCAGGCGATGTGGTTGTCATCCGGTATGAAGGCCCCAAAGGTGGACCTGGTATGCGTGAAATGTTGATGATTACAGCCGCTATCAAAGGGGCTGGTCTTGGCAAAGAAGTATTGCTGGTAACGGATGGCAGATTCTCTGGTGGAACAACTGGATTATGTGTGGGGCATATCGCCCCGGAGGCTGCAGTTGGCGGACCGATTGCATTGGTCAATCATGGCGATCGCATTCGGATCGATTTGAATACTGGCAGACTCGATATCTTGATAGATGAGACAGAACTCGAAGAACGTCAGCAACGGTTTGTCCCGCTTCCACCGCGTTACACGACAGGCGTGCTTCATAAATACGCGAAATTAGTTGGCTCGGCGAGCCAGGGTGCTGTTTGTAACTAGTGACAAATCCCGAAACCTTGATTAGGGTTCGTCCATGGCAATCATTCTCGTGGTGGTTAGTAGGCGCGCGGCCTAGCGAAAGCCTTAGTCGTGCGCACCCTCCGGACCGAAAGGTCGGAGGGTTTTTCATTACAAGAAGTAACAGAGGAAGAGCAATGAGTCAAGAAATCACAGGGGCTGAAATACTTGTTCGTTCACTTGAGCATGCTGGCGTTCGGGAAATGTTTGGAATTCCAGGCGGTGCGATTTTGCCCGCATACGATCCACTTCTTGATAGCGTGAAGATTCGCCATATCTTGGTCCGACACGAGCAAGGTGCAGGACATGCCGCTCAAGGCTATGCAGCAGCAAGTGGCAAGGTTGGCGTCTGCATGGCAACCTCCG
>JBDLTY010000002.1:0-4684 GCA_039805585.1 Actinomycetota bacterium
AGACAATTCCGATTTTCATCGTCCACCCCATTTTTTCGGGTGATCGGGCCACACTTGTTGAAACATGTGCCAATTCTCAGGATGCTGTGCAATGATGTTCTCAAATGCTTCCGCCAATTCCTGCGAGAATTCTTCAGCAGACTTATTTGCCACGGAAATAGGTTCAAAAACTTCCATAAGGGTTTTTTCACCTTCAAACCAGATAGCTCCAGGGATTACTGCCACACCTGCACGTTTTGCGATGGCGTAGGGTCCGGCAGGTAACTTGCACTGATACCCGAACATCTTCACATCAATTCCTCGTGATGACAGTGTTCTATCTGCAACGATTGCAACAATTTTGTTTTGCCCTAGAGCCTCACTCAAGATGTCGATTGTTGAATCGCCGGCGGAATGGGCAAGGATTGAAAGGTTGAACCTTTCTCGAGCTTGAACAAACATCTTGAACAAAACTTCAGGCTCAAGTTTCTCTGCGACTGTGAGAATATTTCCAAATGTCAGCCCCAACCAGGCTCCTGCCACATCCCAGTTACCTGAGTGAGTCGCCACAATGAAACAGCCTTCTCCTGTTGCTAAGTGAGACTCAATAAGTTCTTTGTTATACGTATTGGATTGTGTGAAAACAAAGTTTGCATCGCGGTGATTCATTGCGAACATTTGACGCCAATATTTAAAGTATGAATGCATCGCTTTCCAAGTGAGAGTTAGCGCCTGAAGACTCCAATATTTTGCACCAATGACGCGTGACATATTAAATTGAAGGCGTTTGACGCCGGGAGGGCGTAACACAAACCCAAGTGTTGCTATTGATCCGTAGATAAATCGTTGAATAAGTTCTGGAGTAAATCGTGGGATTGTCCAGGCTACTTTGAAGAGCATTACAATCACACGCGATTGCAGCGTCACACTCGTTCACTTTGATAGACATGCATGATTCGCTGAATGATAGTGACGGCATTCAACACGAAGACGATGAGTAACCCGTACCAAATTGCGTCAAATACGCCAAATGCAGCCAACAGCGTAATGATTCCAAGTGCAAGCAGCCGCTCAGTTCGCTCCATCAAGCCAACTTTGCATTCAATGCCCACTGATTCAGACTTTGCCCGAATGTAGGGAATGAGAAATCCAGTTGCAAGGACTCCCATAGCAACAAGCGCAGTGGACGATTCATCCGCATACACAGCCCACGCAATATAAGCACCAACAATTGATGCATCGGTAAATCGATCAATGACGCTATCGAGAAATCCACCGAATTTTGACTGCGAGCCTGTCAATCGTGCCATCGTGCCATCAAGAGCATCACCGAATACCAATGGCAATGAAAACACTAGCGCCCAGCCAAATCTTCCAAATGGAATCGTGGAAATCACAATGAGAACAAGTGATAACGCCGTAATCACTGTAACACTATTTGCACTCAAACCAATCTTCAGTAAGAACTTGGCAATTGGGATGAACCCACGATTGGCAATCTCACGAGTTTGTTGGTTGTCAAGCATCATGCCACGCATTAGCTAGCAAAGCTCGGGTTTCTTCCAATAATTCAGGCATAACTTTTGTGTGGCCGATTACCGGCATGAAGTTCGAATCTCCTTGCCAGCGCGGCACGATATGTTGATGCAAATGACCAGCAATGCCTGCACCGGCAATGAACCCTTGGTTCATACCGATATTAAATCCCGCTGGCTGCGAAACTAAGCGAAGCACTCGCACCACTTTTTGGGTTAAGAGTGCTATTTCTTCAAGTTCAAGATCTTGCGCCTCATCGTAATTTCCAAAGTGTCGATATGGGCACACCATTACATGTCCCGTGTTATACGGATAGAGATTCATTACGACGAACGCTTCTACCCCACGAAAAACAATCAAACCTTCATCGTCACTGAGTTTTGGCACTCGACAAAAAGGGCAGTCTTTTTCGTGGGGCTCGGTACCAGCACGAATGTATTGCACCCGATGGGGCGCCCAAATCCGTTCCCACTCGCTGGACACGCTAAAGCCTTTGCTCCACTTGGGCCACAATCTCTTCAATTGCATCGTCAATCGCGATGCCATTTTTCTGCTCTCCATTGCGATAGCGGAAGGACACAGCTGATTTTGAAATATCTTCATCGCCAGCAATCAACATAAATGGAATTTTTTGAGTTTGGGCGTTTCGGATTTTCTTTTGCATTCGTTCATCCGATGCGTCAACTTCCGCACGAATGCCACGTGCTTTGAGTTTTGAGATCACGTCATCAAGGTATGCAACGTGTGACTCCCCGATTGGGATGCCTACCACCTGCAGTGGTGCAAGCCACGCAGGAAATGCGCCACCATAATGTTCGACGAGAATTCCAAAGAAACGCTCAACTGATCCAAAGAGTGCCCTATGAATCATGATTGGCCGCTTGCGGGTTCCATCACTTGCGGTGTATTCAAGCTCAAAGCGTTGTGGCATCTGAAAATCTAACTGAATGGTTGACATTTGCCACGTTCTACCAAGTGCATCTCGAACCTGCACAGAAATCTTTGGACCATAAAAAGCCGCTCCGCCTGGATCTGGCACAAGTTCAAGCCCACTCTCAGAGCCAGCTACTCTGAGTGCCTCAGTCGCTTCTTCCCATTCTTCATCAGTTCCAACATACTTCTCATCATTGCGAGTACTGAGTTCAAGATAAAAATCATTCAATCCGTAATCTCGTAGCAAATTGAGCACAAAGTCAAGTAATGCTTTTAATTCTGTGGTCATTTGCTCACGAGTACAATAGATGTGGGCATCATCTTGAGTGAGACCTCGAACACGCGTTAGGCCGTGTATCACGCCGCTCTTTTCGTAACGATAGACGGTTCCGAATTCAAAAAGCCTGAGTGGAAGTTCTCGGTAGGAGCGAGTTTTTGAACGGTAGATGAGGTTGTGAAATGGACAATTCATCGGCTTTAAGTAGTAGTCCTGGCCCGGTTTGCGGATATTTCCGTCTTGATCGAGCTCAGGGTCCATGTGCATTGCCGGGAACATACCCTCGTTATAGAAATCAAGATGACCAGAAATTTCGAAAAGTTGAGACTTCGTAATGTGAGGGGTGTACACAAATTCGTAATTACTTTCTTCATGCCTACTTCGCGAATAGTCCTCCATGGTTTTGCGCATTACCCCACCCTTCGGGTGGAAAATTGCAAGTCCACTTCCGATTTCATCGGGAAACGAAAAGAGATCAAGCTCAACGCCAAGTTTTCTATGATCGCGACGCTCCGCTTCAATCAAGAAGTTCAAATAATCTTGTAGTTCATCTTTTGATGGCCAAGCCGTGCCATAGATGCGTTGGAGCTGTGGATTCTTTTCACTTCCCCGCCAATAAGCAGCGGCACTTCGCATCAGTTTGAACGACTGATGCGGAATGTAGCGTGTATCGGGGATGTGAGGCCCTCGACATAAATCTCCCCATTGCTTTTCACCTGTACGAAGATGCACATTGTCATAGATGCTGAGTTCCACTCCCCCAACTTCCATCACATCTTCACCGGCACTGGATTTATCTTGGATGAGTTCGAGCTTGAAAGGTTCTGCGCGTAGTTCTTCTAACGCATCCGCTTCACTTACAACCCTGCGAACAAACCGCTGACCGGTTTTGATGATTTCCTGCATTTTCTTTTCAATGGCCTTCAAGTCATCTGGAGTAAATGGCTCTGCGGTTTGAAAGTCGTAGTAATAACCGTTCGTTATTGGTGGTCCAATACCAAGTTTTGCGTCACTGAAGAGTTCCTGCACCGCTTGGGCTGTGATGTGTGCAAGTGAGTGACGAAGAATTTGTAATCCCTCTTCGGAGTCAATCGTGATGAACTCGATTTCATCACCTTCAGTGATAGCTCGCGATAAGTCACGTAATTCGCCGTTGACACGCACCGCAACAATGCTTCGGTCTTTTTGGTCAATCAGGCTTGAAATGTTTCCACTATCGGCAGACATAGCAGTTCCATTCACGGTAATCTGTAACTTCGACACCACTGCTCACTTACGCCATTAGGAAAGGTGGATTGTACTCGCAGCAGGTTTTGTGCGTGACTTTATCTATCTTCGCTAGGGGTTTGCTGCCTTTTGCGAGCGGCACGATTCTTGGCCCGCTCTAACGCCCAGTTGAATGCTTTTCTTAGGGGTTGGGCAAGGCGGTGAGCCCAAGCGAACTCTGTTGAGAGAATAACGAGACCGAGGAATATGGCAGCCCAGCCTGGACCTGGCAATACCAGCATCGCAACACCGGCAGCGAATACCGATGTTCCGATTATCAAGATCACTGCCCGCCAGACAACGTGTGTCACAGGCCGACGTCGTGCCCACGCTTGAAGTCGCAAATGAGGGGGAAGCGTTGCTTCAACCGCACTTTCAAAAGATTCAACGATGACTTCGGCTACGTCTTCAACTTTCTCTTCGATGCGCTCAAGCGTTGACTCGTCGTGTGGTCGTTTCGAATCATCAGGTTCGTTCATTCAAACCCTCTTTCTGAAACCTTAGCGAACGCATCTTGCAACTGCTTGGTGGTTTCTCCAGGAGCACTATATTGCCACCGATCAATAGCAGCCACACTTTGAATATCACGGATTGAAGAAGTAATAAACACTTCATCAGCCAATTCAAGGACTGACAGGTGCAGCGTTGCCTCTTCTAGCCTAAAAGATTTCGAAAGTTCCGAGAGAATCAGTT
>JBDLTY010000003.1:0-3231 GCA_039805585.1 Actinomycetota bacterium
GTTCGAAATCTCTATCTCGTGGCAATAATGCTTATTCTTTTTGGAATCGTGCTAATTAATGTCGAGAAGTATGCGAAAATCCGAGAGAAGCAAAATCTTACAATTCCATCGGCACTTACAATTGGTATGTCGCAAGCGCTAGCGCTTGTGCCAGGCGTTTCACGCTCAGGTGCAACAATCAGCACAGGATTAGCTCTTGGCTACAGCAGAGAACACAGCACACGCTTTGCATTTCTTTTAGCAATACCAGCAGTCTTCGCTTCAGGGTTTTTCGAATTGCGAAAAGGATTTAGCGGGGGATTCCAATGGGGTCCCACGATTCTGGCTACTGCTGTTTCGTTTGTTATCGGCATCATTGTGATCCATTGGCTGCTGAAGTTTATTACGAAATACAGTTTCAGGATTTTTGGTTGGTACCGAATCATCTTAGGTGTCCTGATTCTTTGCTTACTTTATTTTGGTGTGCTTGCGTAATTGGCTGTTTCAATTACGCTCTGATTATGACTGTTGCATATCTTGTCCGACACGCCCAAAGTACAGCGAATGCGAAGGGTATCTTGGCTGGTCGAATGGCTGGTGTTGACTTAGATAAGACAGGTAAGAAGCAGGCAGAGAAATTGGGTAAATTTCTTTCCCATCTTGATTTTGAAAAGGTAATATCCAGTCCACTTGAAAGAACTCAGCAAACAGCATCTCTGTTACGCCCAAATGATGAAATCAAACTTGATTACCGAATTTCTGAATGTGATTATGGTTCCTGGTCAGGGGAAAAGCTCGAGGATTTGCAGAAGCAGGATCTATGGAAGGTGATTCAAGAAGAGCCTTCCGCAGTGAGGTTTCCCGATGGGGAGTCCATGAATGAAATGTTCGATAGAGCCTGGAGTTCGGTTGAATTTTGGAATCAGGAGGTACAGACGAATTATCTTATGGTCAGTCATGCTGATGTTATTAAGGCAATTGTCGCTAAGGCGTTGGGAATGGACTTGAATCATTTTCAAAGGATTTCAATCCGCCCGGCGAGTGTCACCGTCATTGCCTTTAACCCTCATCCGATGCTCATGCTTCAAAATTTTAGCCTTGATAACATCAAAAGAGCTCCAACAAAACCATTGCCAGGTGGTGGTAAGTAAATGCGCATCCTCTATGAATTCACTGAACCTGAGCGTTTCATTGTTGGCACCGTTGGACTCCCTGGTGAACGATCCTTCTACTTACAAGTGTCCTCACAAAAGAACGTAGTGTCAGTTGCAATCGAAAAGGGTCAAGCAACTGTTCTTGCAAATGGACTTGAAAAATTACTTGAAGATTTATATCGAATGGGCCAGAACGTTCCGATGGTTGAACCTGGCGATCTTGACCTAGAACCGCTTGCGTTACCTGTTGATCCTGAGTTCGTTGCCTACTCAATGGGCTTGGCTTGGAATGCAGAATCTGAATTACTAACCCTAGAGATCCATGCTGAATCAGAAGTTATTCCTGATGTTGAGGAAAATCCCGAAGACGGACCAGAGTGTTTACGAGTCCGTATCAATCTGCAGCAGGCACGGGCTTTTATTTCGCGCACTCTCAAGGTGGTCGCTGCAGGACGACCAATCTGCCAGTTTTGCCAATATCCAATCGACCCAAGCGGTCACATATGTCCTAGGTCCAATGGTTTCAGACGAGGAATTTAATCGCCTCGATGTTTCAGCGTGGAAAGTAACAAGCCACATACCTGAATCCAGTAATGGCGCACTTCTTGTTGAACAAGGCGCTTATCGCGGTGTTTACAAAGCCGTCGCCCAAGAGAATCCATTGTGGGATTTCCCTGAATCAACACTCACTCTACGTGAGCATCAGGCATTCCTGATTGATAGGCATTTGAACTTTAATCTCATTCCAGCAACTATGTGGGTTGAAGACGCAGGATATGGTCCTGGCATCATTCAACGATTTATTGAAGACGCAAGTACACCTGACATCCGTTTGATAGGAGCCGATGTTGATTCGGATGAGTGGATCACCATTTTGAAAGGAGAAATAGAAGACGAAGAAGTGTTCCTTCAGCACAATGCCGCATCTGATATCTACGAAGCAGCAGTCTTTGATGTACTGATCAATAACTCTGATCGAAAGGCCGGACACCTATTACGGGACACTCGGAACAAACTGTGGCTTATCGATCATGGGGTGTGTTTTCACACTCAAGACAAACTCAGAACTATTTTGTGGGGTTGGATTGGTTCATCTCTAGCCGAACCAATCAGGCAACGCCTTGAATCTGGCCTACAACATAGACGTTGGAGAAATGATTGGTTATTGAGCGACATGGAGCTTAGGGCTTTTGAAAGTCGGATCAGCAAACTTTTAGAGTTTGGGATGCCTGAGCCTCAATCAGGGTGGCCTGCATTACCAAGCCCTCTCTTCTAAGGTTTCGCTAGGCTTCAGGTGTGAAATCGTGGCCAGCAATCGATATTCCTGAGATTCCCTTCAAGGTAAGCAGTGTCTCGCTTTTTGATGCAATGTCAGAGAAAATAGTGCCACTTGAATTGAATGATACAAGCAATTATCTGTATGTGTGTGGAATTACTCCATACGATTCCACGCATATTGGACATGCGACAACCTATGTGTTTTTTGATGTATTGCATCGATTGCTAAAACTAACAACAAAGCCTGTTGTCATGATTGAAAATGTAACCGATATTGACGAGCCACTCTTCAAAAAGGCCGATGAGGTCAGCATTGATTGGCAAGAACTAGCAGAGTCGCAAGTTGAACGCTTCCGCAAAGACATGACACTATTGCGAGTCATTCCACCAAATCACTTCATCGCAGTTTCGGAAACGCTTGATTCTGTGATTCGGGATATTGCCCAGTTGCTGGACTTTGATGAAGCGTATCTTCTTGATGGCGATATTTACTTCAAATATTCGGGAAGTTCTTATAGCGCTCAAGATCTAGAGATATTCGCAGAACGTGGGGGAGATCCTGAGCGCCACGGCAAATTGCATCCACTTGACTCATTGTTGTGGAGACAAACAACCGATGAGCCACATTTCCCCTCACCGTGGGGCGAAGGCCGACCTGGCTGGCATATAGAGTGTGTAAGCATCATCCATTCAATTGCAGAGAAACCACTCCTCATTCAGGCGGGCGGCAGTGACCTGTTGTTCCCGCATCACACCATGAGTAACCAACAGTTTTCGGCCCTAGCGCGTCAAAAGCACCTAGCGGAAGCATATTTTCACG
>JBDLTY010000004.1:0-2595 GCA_039805585.1 Actinomycetota bacterium
TACGAACTTCAGTTCGACAACAACTTCTACCGGGCGGCTTTCAAGCTCGGATCCAAATCTGCAGAACATCCCCATTCGAAGTTCTGAAGGACGCCTGATTCGTGCATGTTTCATTGCTGGCGATGAATTCGATGGTCTTCTCACTGCGGACTACAGTCAAATCGAAATGCGCATCATGGCTCACCTTGCAGATGATCCACATCTAATTGCGGCATTTGAAAGTGGCGAAGATCTGCATGCGAGTGTGGCCTCTCAAATCTTCGGTGTTGCTAATTCTGAAGTTACCCCAGACATGCGAAGGCGAAGTAAAGCGATGTCCTACGGCTTGGCGTATGGGCTGTCGGCATTTGGTTTAGGGCAGCAATTAGGGATCGATCCAAGTGAGGCGAGCGAACTGATGGAAAAGTATTTTTCTCGTTTTGACAAGGTTCGCGAATATTTGAAAGGGGTAGTCGCGCAAGCAAGACAGGATGGCTACACAGCAACAATGTTTGGTCGTCGCAGGTATCTACCCGACTTACTTTCCGATAATCGTGTCGTGCGTCAGGCCGCAGAGCGCATGGCCCTGAATGCGCCGATCCAGGGAACCGCTGCCGATATCATCAAGATTGCAATGATTCACTTGGAAGAAGCTATCACTCAAGCTGGCCTTACTTCACGATTGATTTTGCAAGTCCATGACGAACTTGTGCTTGAATATGTGGAAAACGAGCGCGAAGAACTTGAAGCCACTGTGAGGAGTGCAATGATGAGTGCCGCCTCCCTGAAGGTGCCACTCAGTATCTCTGTGGGCTACGGCAAGGATTGGGATTCGGCTGCTCATTAGCTCTTTTGGCCGTTGGGGAGTATTCCTCTAGACTTCGCCGGCTGTCATTGGGAGTTCATTGAGACCTAGCTTTGATCTCGTAACTGGTGATAGCGCACCTACGAGACAATTACATTGAGGTCATTTATCATATGACAAATAACAATATCGCCGTCAATGACATCGGCACTGTTGAAGACTTTCTAGCAGCGATTGATAACACTCTCAAGAATTTCGATGATGGGGATTTAGTCCAAGGAATTATCGTCAAAGTCGATAGAGATGAAGTTCTCCTTGACATCGGCTACAAAACCGAAGGTGTCATTCCTTCACGCGAGCTCACAATCAAGCATGACGTAGACCCTTCTGCTGTGGTCAAAGTTGGCGACACCATTGAAGCACTCGTTTTGCAAAAAGAAGATAAAGAAGGACGTTTAATCCTCTCCAAGAAGCGCGCACAGTATGAACGCGCTTGGGGTGAAATCGAGAAAATCAAAGCGGCAGATGGCGTTGTAAAAGGTACGGTCATCGAAGTCGTTAAGGGTGGCTTGATTATGGATATCGGCCTTCGCGGCTTCTTGCCAGCAAGTTTGGTTGAAATGCGTCGAGTGCGTGACCTTTCACCATATATTGGCAAGGAAATCGAAGCCAAAATTATTGAACTTGATAAAAACAGAAACAACGTCGTCTTAAGTCGACGAGCGTTTCTTGAACATTCACAATCTGAGTCCAGAAGCTTCTTCCTGACGAATTTAGCGAAAGGGCAAATCCGTACCGGCGTGATTTCATCTATCGTGAATTTCGGAGCTTTCGTTGATCTTGGTGGTGTTGATGGTCTCGTACACGTCTCTGAGCTTTCATGGAAACACATTGACCATCCGAACGAAGTCGTTCAGGTTGGCGATGAAGTGACAGTAGAAGTTCTCGAAGTTGATATGGACCGTGAACGGGTTTCACTGTCTTTGAAATCAACTCAGGAAGATCCTTGGCAACACTTTGCCCGAACACATCAACTGGGACAGATTGTTACTGGCACCGTGACCAAGCTAGTTCCTTTCGGAGCTTTTGTCCGTGTTGCCGAAGGCATTGAAGGTCTTGTTCACATTTCTGAACTTGCAGAACGACATGTCGAAATTCCTGAGCAAGTAGTACAGGTAAACGACGAAGTTATGGTGAAAGTTATTGACATTGACTTAGAGCGCCGACGTGTTTCACTATCACTCAAGCAGGCCAGTGAATCGGGCGAAGATGTGAATGAAGGCTTTGATCCGTATCTCTTTGGTATGCCACCATCGTTCGATGAGGCTGGCCGCTATATCGGTCCTGATGGATTTGATCCAGAAACAGGCGAATGGAAGCCCGGCTCAGAAGACCAACGCAAAGAATGGGAACAGCAGTACGCTGAAGCTCACGCTCGTTGGGAGGCCTACCGGTCAGAACAGCAGGCGAAGAACACTGAGAGCCAAGAAGGCTAAGCAATTGATTGCAAAGAAGGCGACCTACGGGTCGCCTTCTTCTATTGTATGGACAATGAGCCAGTGAAAACCATTTTTCTTGTAGGCTCCATTGGAGCAGGTAAGTCAACGGCTTTGGAGTTTTTTCAATCGAAAGGCGCTCATACCCTTTCAGCAGATGCGGTAGTTCACCATTTGTACGAAACAGATTTCAAACTAATTGACTCAATAGCTGAACTCCTAGGGTCCGACGTCGTACACAATGGGGCAATTGATCGTGCTACTTTAGGTGCAAAACTTCTTATGCATCCAGAGCAAATGCAAATGTTGGAACGG
>JBDLTY010000005.1:0-10487 GCA_039805585.1 Actinomycetota bacterium
CGGGGATACGAGCCTCAGTTGCAGGCAACACCCTTGGCGATATTGGTCATGCGATTCAAAGTGTGATTGAAGCAGAGAATCGTTGGGGATTGATTGAGGATTACACAGGGCACGGCATTGGCACAGAGATGCATATGGAGCCCAATGTTCATAATTATGGCGATCCAGGTGAAGGTTTGGTGCTGGAAGTAGGGATGGCGATTGCCATTGAACCGATGGTCACGGCAGGAACCCACCTGACCAAGACCCTTTCGGATAACTGGACTGTTGTGACCATTGACGATTCAATAGCCTCACACTGGGAGCACACGATTGCCATCACAGAAAGCGGGCCGAAGGTGCTCACGCTGCGTGAGGGCGAGACCCAGCCGTAGGCATTTGTCCGATTTCACCTCGATTTGGGCAAAGCGGGCGAGGTTCGTACACTTTGCCCTTGGCGTGCTTGTGCCGTGCCTTTCGTTGTGCCTTCCCCAAGGTTCGGCAAGGTTGGTTCATCTCGCTGCAATCCATCTGATGAGGAGCCAGTTTGGCGAAAAAAGATGGTGCCATCGAACTCGAAGGCACAATCACTGAAGCATTGCCCAATGCAATGTTTCGCGTTGAACTCGACAATGGACACATGGTCTTGGCTCACATCAGTGGCAAGATGCGACAAAACTACATTCGCATCATGCCAACAGATCGAGTAGTTGTGGAGTTGTCACCCTACGACCTCACTCGTGGCCGGATTGTGTACCGCTACAAGTAAGTAGTACTCAATCGAAAGATTGAAACAACAAAAGGAATTACCATGAAAGTACAACCGAGCGTGAAACCGATGTGCGACAAGTGCAAGGTCATTCGTCGTCACGGAAAAGTCATGGTGATTTGTGAGAATCCTCGTCACAAACAACGACAAGGTTAATCACAACACTCACAACTAAATAGCACTGCGATTTGACCGTAGCTGAACTCTCGGGCCAGAGGTTCAGACGACACCCTCAGCGCGAAGGCTGAGGACTCACCGGGCGGTGAGACCGTCAATCGCCACGAAACCTTCGCCGAACAGAAAGAAGCCGCCCAATGGCACGTATTGTTGGTGTTGATCTTCCTCGCGATAAGCGCGTTGAAGTTGCACTCACGTATATCTATGGTGTTGGTCGCCCAAGTTCATTGCAAACTTTGGCAGCAACCGGCATCAACCCGAACACTCGCGTCAAGGATTTAACTGATGACGAGATCATTCAACTCCGCGATTACATCGAAGCAAATTTCAAATTCGAAGGTGACCTTCGACGAGAAGTTGCTGCAGATATTCGTCGCAAAGTTGAAATCGGCTGCTACCAGGGACTACGTCACCGACGTGGTCTTCCAGTTCGCGGCCAGCGCACACGAACAAATGCTCGTACGCGCAAAGGCCCGAAGAAAACCGTGGCTGGTAAGAAGAAAGTCACGAAGTAGTAACTGATTCACTTTGTCGAATAAGGAGTAATTAAAAAAGAATGCCACCAAAGTCATCGAAAGCGGCAGGCGGAAAGAAGCTTCGCCGTAAAGAGAAAAAGAATGTTGCAAATGGTCAGGCTTACATCAAGAGCACATTCAATAACACAATAGTTTCAATTACTGACCCAACAGGTTCAGTAGTTGCTTGGTCATCTGCAGGTCAGGTTGGATTTAAGGGCTCACGTAAGTCCACTCCATTCGCTGCTCAGATGGCTGCAGAAGCTGCAGCAAAGCGCGCGATGGAACACGGTATGAAGCGAGTCGATGTATTCGTCAAAGGTCCAGGTTCAGGTCGCGAAACCGCGATTCGTTCATTGCAAGCAGCAGGTTTAGAAGTCGGTTCAATTTCGGACGTCACTCCCGTTCCACACAATGGTTGCCGTCCACGTAAGCGACGAAGGGTTTGAGGTAGGTACACATGGCTAGATATACAGGTGCTGACTGCAAGCGTTGCCGTCGTGAAAAAACTAAGTTGTATCTCAAAGGTAGCAAGTGCGATTCTGGCAAGTGCCCAATTGAGAAGCGTCCTTATCCACCAGGACAACATGGTCGTAACCGATCAAAAGAGTCTGAATACTTGATGCAGAAGCGTGAGAAGCAAAAGTGTGCACGTATTTATGGTGTGCTCGAAAAGCAATTCCGTAACTACTATGAAGAAGCACACCGACGTCAGGGTAAGACAGGCGAAAACCTGCTCCTTATTCTTGAGACTCGTTTGGACAACGTTGTGTTTCGTGCAGGCTTTGCAAAGAGTCGCGACATGGCGCGTCAATTAGTCCGTCACGGTCACTTCACTGTGAATGGAAAGAAAGTTGACATCCCATCATTCCGCGTAACTCCAAGTGACATCGTGGAAGTTGTTGTTGGTTCACGTGAACTCACACCATTCCAGGTTGCTCGCGCAGAGCATGGTGAAAAGACTGTGCCAGGTTGGTTGGAAGTTATTCCAAGCAAGATGCGCATCCTCGTGCACAACATGCCTGTTCGTGCACAGATTGATACTCAAGTTCAAGAACAGCTCATCGTCGAGTTGTACTCCAAGTAACACCTTGGTAGACGAGGGTCTACCAAGCCGACACCAAGGCGTCATATTGAGGTCGCCTAGGAAAGGAAAACACAGTGCTGATTGCACAACGCCCGGAACTATCCGAAGAACGTGTTTCACCAACTCGTTCCCGCTTTATCCTGGAACCACTAGAACCAGGATTTGGCTACACACTCGGCAACTCGCTTCGACGAACACTGCTGTCGTCGATCCCAGGTGCTGCTGTGACAAGCATCAAAATTGATGGAGTACTTCACGAATTCTCAACTATTGATGGTGTGAAAGAAGATTCAGTTGAACTTATCTTGAATATTAAAGACATTGTTGTTTCAAGTGAATTCGACGAACCAATGGTCTTGGTTTTGCAAAAGTCTGGCCCAGGCGTTGTTACCGCAGGTGACATCCAGGTGCCTGCTGGTGTTGAAATTCATAATCCTGAATTGCATCTTGCAACCTTGAATGACAAAGCGAAACTTCAGATTGAATTCGAAGTTCAGCGTGGTCGTGGTTATGTCTCTGCAGTATTGAATAAGAGCGCAGATGATGAAATCGGTCGAATTGCAATTGATTCAATCTATTCACCAGTGCTTCGAGTGACTTACAAGGTTGAAGCAACTCGTGTTGGTCAGCGAACTGACTTTGATAAGTTGATTATTGACGTTGAAACCAAGCCAGGACGCTCTCCACGGGATGCAATGGCTTCCGCTGGCTCAACCCTTGTTGAACTTTTCGGTCTCGTGAAAGAACTGAATGAACTTGCTGAAGGTATTGAAATCGGTCCATCAAACAATGATTTGTATGCGGCGGAACAACTTTCAACACCAATCGAGAATCTTGATCTGACGGTTCGCTCCTACAACTGCCTCAAGCGCGAAGGCGTTCACACAGTTGGTGAGTTGCTTGCACGTTCTGAAGCAGACTTAATGGATATCCGTAACTTTGGTGCCAAGTCAATCGACGAAGTGAAAGCAAAGCTTGCCTCACTTGGTCTTTCACTTAAAGACTCACCAGAAGGTTGGAATCGTCCAGTTGTTGATGAAGCCTGGACTGACGAAGCAGATCTTGAATTAGAAAATGACACAGAAGATGAATCATTTGTAGAGGACGAGTCCTACTAAGACTTAAGGACGAAGGAGAAACATGCCAACCCCAACTAAAGGTGCCCGTCTCGGTGGCGGCCCAGCACACGAACGGTTGATTCTTGCAAACCTTGCAACTCAACTTTTCCAGCATGGCCGAATCACAACCACTGAAGCGAAGGCAAAGCGCTTGCGTCCTTATGCTGAAAAGCTTGTTACCGCGGCAAAACGCGGTGACATTGCTGCTCGACGTCGAGTTGCAACAGTGATTCGCGATAAGGGTGTCTTGCACGTATTGTTCACTGAAATCGGTCCACGGTATCTCAACCGCAACGGTGGTTATACCAGGATTGTGAAGATCAATCCACGATCTGGTGACAACGCTCCTATGGCAGTCATTGAACTAGTTGAACCACTAGCTGAAGCTGTTGTTGCAGAAGCGACTGCAGCCACTAAGCGTGCAGCGAAGCCAAAAGCAGAAGCGAAAGTTGAAACCCCTGCAGTAGAAGAGGTCGTCGAAACTGAAGTGAACGAAGAGACTGTTGAAGTAGCTGAAGACGTAGTGGAAGATACTGTTGAAACTGAAGATTCAGATACTGCTGAAGAAAGCAAGTAGTTAGTTTTTTCCTCATGAATCTCGTTAGTAAGCCCCCGAATAGGGGGCTTACGCGTATTCGCCTCTATCTTTCCTACGATGGAAGTTATTTCTCTGGTTGGGCGTATCAGCCAAATTTACGAACTGTGCAAGGTGAAATTCAACGAGCAATCAAAACAGCCCTACGTCTTCAAGAACCTGTCGATGTTGTTGTTGCAGGTCGTACTGACGCAGGTGTTCATGCACGAGGTCAAGTGATTCACTTCGATGCACCAATCGAAAATGACTTTGACTTTACAACTTTCGTATATAGTCTCAACGGAATTCTTGATGCTGATGTAAGAGTACAGGTCGCCGAAATTGCTCCTGATGGATTTAACGCGCGCTTTTCTGCCATCGCACGACGATATTCATATTCGGTGATGGATGGAAGAGTCGATCCACTACGAAGACATACCGCTATTACGCATTGGCGAGAACTGGATGTTGAGGCGATGAATATTGCCTCGTCACAGTTGATTGGACTGCACGACTTTGCATCGTTTTGTAAACCAACTGATTTTGGCTCAACAATCCGAACGCTGCAGGAGTTTTCATGGACCAGAGATGGCCATGTGTTGAGAGCTTCCCTGCAGGCAGATGCGTTTTGCCACTCAATGGTGCGATCCCTAGTCGGCTTGGTCATTGCGATCGGTGATAAACGTAAACCCATCGAATTCGCCCGCGAGGTGCTCCAAAGAGCCGAGCGGAGGGCCGATGTGGTGACAATGCCGAGCCTCGGCCTGACCTTGGAAGAGGTGCTGTATCCGGCGGATGATGAGCTCCTTGCCCGGCAGGAGATGACCCGAGCAAAAAGGGACATTTCGGAAGTTGAGGGCTAGATTGCTCGTTTTGACCCATATCGCCTTCAACGAGTACCCTTCCACCCCTGTGTTCGAAAGCCCCATTGGGGAATAAGTTCACTTCATCCAACGACAATGATTGAGGGTAACTGCTGTGCGCACGTTTCAGCCTAAAGCCGATGACATCCAGAAGACGTGGTATGTGATTGATGCAACCGACATTGTGCTCGGTCGTCTAGCATCAACTGTTGCACGCTTGTTGCGCGGAAAGCACAAGCCAACTTTTGCTCCTCATGTTGACACCGGTGATTTCGTTATCGTCATTAATGCCGACAAGATTTCTCTCAGTGGATCAAAACTCACTGACAAGTTTGACTACCGTCACTCAGGTCAGCCAGGTGGACTGAGTGCAGTTGCTTATGGCGACTTGCTCAAGTCAAATCCACGACGAGTGATTGAAAAAGCAGTGAAGGGTATGTTGCCTCACAACAAACTTGGTGATGTGCAGATCACGAAGTTAAAAGTGTATGCAGGTAGTGAACATCCACACGCTGCTCAAAAACCAGTGCCATTTGAAATAACTCAAGTAGCACAATAAGAATTAGGTTGAAAGGAAAACTGTGACCGAGACCGCCGAGGTTTATACCAGCGAATCAGCACCAACGAAGAAGTCCGTTCGTGCAGTAACTCCTGCTCCAAGCAAGTCAACTGGACGACGCAAGGAAGCAGTTGCTCGAGTACGACTCGTACCAGGTACTGGTAAGTGGGTAATTAATGGTCGCAGTTTGGTTGATTATTTTCCAAACAAAGTTCACCAACAATTAGTGAATGATCCGCTGAAGTTAGCTGAACTCGAAGGTCGCTTTGATGTGCTTGCCACTATCCGCGGTGGTGGAATTTCAGGTCAAGCTGGCGCACTTCGCCTCGGTATTGCTCGCGCTTTGAATGATCTTGATGCAAGTGCTTTACGCCCAGCCTTGAAGAAGGCGGGATTCTTGACCCGCGACGCTCGAGCAAAGGAACGCAAGAAGTACGGTCTGAAGAAAGCCCGAAAAGCTTCCCAGTTCTCAAAGCGTTAATTTCTGGATTTCTCGAAATCTCACTTTCAGGCTCGCGAGATTTATTCTCAAGACATTCATTGATGGTTAGGCTGTGGCTTTGTGAGTAGATTATTTGGAACCGATGGGGTCCGAGGCGTTGCGAACAAGGACTTAACGGCCGAATTAGCCCTTGATTTAGCAGTAGCCGCTGCTCATGTTTTAGCCGACTTAGGTGAGTTTCAAGGACATAAACCATCTGCCGTTGTCGGAACTGACTCGAGGGCTAGCGGCGATTTCCTGGAAGCCGCCATTGTTGCAGGGCTTACGAGTGCTGGTGTGGATGTGTTGCGGTTGGGAATTATTCCAACGCCCGGTGTTGCCTTTTTGACGAATCATGTTGGTGCAGATCTCGGCGTTATGATTTCCGCAAGTCACAATCCAATGCCAGATAATGGAATCAAGTTTTTCTCACGTGGCGGAGTGAAGTTAGCTGATAGTGTTGAAAATCAAATTGAGGAACGACTCGCTGAAGTGTGGCAGAGACCAACTGGAAGTGATGTTGGTCGAGCCAAATTCGCTTTTCATTTAACTGACGAATACATAAAACATGTCCTCTCAACAATTCCCTCTCCTATTACGGATTTAAAGATTGTCGTTGATTGCGCGAATGGGGCAGCATCGTTTATCGCTCCAGAAATATATAGACGAGCAGGTATTGAAGTTATTGAGATTCACTCTGATCCAGATGGCACCAACATTAATCTCAATTGCGGTTCAACACATTTAGAGTCGTTGCAACAAGCAGTTCTTGAACACAAGGCAGATCTTGGAATCGCTCATGATGGTGATGCGGATCGGGTGCTTGCTATAGATCACCTCGGTGAAGTTGTCGACGGAGATCATATTTTGGCCATACTTGCAATCACGATGAATGCACGCCAAACCCTCTCACATCAGACAGTTGTCACAACCCTGATGGCGAATCTTGGATTCAAACGCGCAATGGCTGAACATGGCATTGAAGTTATTCAAACCGCAGTTGGCGATCGTTACGTCTTGGAAGAAATGTCCGCATCGAATTTCAATTTAGGTGGCGAGCAAAGCGGCCATGTCATCCTTTCAGATTATGCAACGACTGGTGATGGTGCTCTGACAGCACTTCAATTGATGTGGGTGATAAGTGCAGGAAAGCGCACACTTCATGATCTTGCTGGGATAGTAACAAAGTATCCGCAAGTATTAATCAATGTTCCTAATGTTGATAAATCCAAAGTTGACTCAAATAGCGAAGTGCAAGCCGTCGTGAAATCTGTCGAGGCGGAGCTTGGTGATGAGGGACGGGTGCTGCTTCGTGCTAGTGGCACGGAGCCACTGATTCGCGTTATGGTTGAAGCCAAGACTCTAGATCTTGCCGAGGCGGCTGCGGGGCAAATTGCGACGGCTGTCCGCGTGAACCTTAGTCTCTTGTAAGGTAAGCAACATGTGTGGAATTGTCGGCTATGTAGGACCTAAATCAGCCACAAACGTTGTTATTGACGGGCTTCGCCGACTTGAATATCGAGGGTATGACTCTGCTGGAATTGCAGTTGTTCAAAATGGAACAATAAGTTTTCGTAAGCGTGCAGGAAAGCTCAGTATTCTTGAATCAGAACTTGACGCAAACCCACTTGCCCTCACTCACACCGGAATTGGCCACACCCGTTGGGCAACTCACGGTGGACCTAATGACTCTAATGCCCATCCTCACATTTCAGCAGACGGCAAAGTTGCAGTTATCCATAATGGCATTATCGAAAACTTTAGTGAACTCAAAGCAGAACTTGAATCAGAGAAGGTGACATTTCAATCTGAAACAGACACTGAAGTGGTTGCGCATTTATTGAGTCAAGCGATGAAAGCGCCAGGGCAGGATTTAGCGACTGCCCTACGAAGTGTCTGCAAGCGTCTACGTGGCGCTTTCACACTTGTAGTGGTTCATGCGGACCACCCTGAAATTGTGGTTGGTGCACGTCGTAATTCACCACTTGTCGTAGGACTTGGTGAGCATGAGAATTTTCTTGCATCAGATGTTTCGGCATTTATCGAACACACGAGAACAGCAATCGAACTTGGGCAAGATCAAGTGGTTGAACTGAGGGCAGACTCTGTTGTTGTCACTGACTTTGATGGCAATCTAGCAAACACGAACCAATATGAAGTGACCTGGGATATTCAAGCAGCAGAAAAATCTGGCTATGACACATTCATGCTCAAGGAAATAAATGAACAACCAAAAGCCGTTGCCGACACATTGCTTGGTCGCATTCAAAACAATCAGATAGTTCTGGATGATTTGAAATTCAATCTGGAGATTCTCAAAGATATTGACAAAATCATCATTACTGCCTGTGGCACTGCGTATCACGCTGGGCTTATTGCGAAGTATGCGATTGAGCACTGGACCAGGATTCCTTGCGAAGTTGAACTTGCAAGTGAATTTCGCTACCGCGATCCTGTGCTCAACGAAAAGATTTTGATTATCGCTATCTCGCAATCAGGTGAAACCATGGACACCCTGATGGCGACCCGGTATGCAAGAGAGCAGGGAAGTAAAGTTCTTGCGATTTGCAATACGCAAGGCTCAACTATCCCGCGAGAAAGTGATGCTGTGATTTATACACATGCGGGACCGGAAATTGCCGTAGCTTCAACCAAAGCATTTATTACACAGGTAATTGCTGTTTATGTTTTTGCACTCTTCTTGGCGCAGGTCCGTGGAAGTGCTATCGACATAGAAGCCCTTGTTGGTGAAGTGGCAAATATGAGTGCGAAAGTTGATTTAGTGCTCGACACCATTGAGCCTGTGAAAGAGTTAGCTGAGAAATTTAAGGATGCACCCTCTGTGTTGTTCATTGGTCGTCACGTTGGGTTTCCAGTAGCACTCGAAGGTGCTTTGAAACTCAAGGAACTTGCATATATGCATGCTGAGGGATTTGCTGCAGGTGAGCTCAAGCACGGACCTATCGCACTGCTTGAAAAGGGTATTCCAGTTATTGTCATCGTGCCGCCTGTCAAAGATGTCACGCTCCACGAGAAAGTGCTTTCAAACATTCAGGAAGTTCGTGCGCGCGGTGCCAGTACAATCATTGTGGCTGAAGAAAACGACGATGTAGTTGAAAAGTATGCAGATTACATCATTCGAATTCCGCAATGCCCAACCTTGTTACAGCCAGTTGTTTCCGTTGTTCCACTTCAAGTCTTTGCTGCACAAATGGCGACATTGAAGGGCTATGATGTTGATCAGCCTCGCAATCTTGCAAAGTCCGTCACAGTTGAGTAATTATGATTATTGGTATCGGGATTGATGTTGTAGCACTTGATCGATTTGAAGGTCTGATGCAGCGCCAACCAACGTTTCTCGATCGCATTCTGACAAAGCGCGAGCAACTTCATACAGATGGATCGCTTAGAAGTGTGGCTTCACTCGCAGGTCGATTTGCTGCCAAAGAGGCAGTTGCGAAAAGTTTAGGTGCACCAGCGGGCCTGCGCTGGCATGACTGTGAGGTCCTTACAGACATCTCAGGTAAGCCACGCCTTGAACTAACGGGAACTATTAGCGATTTCGCTCGCGAACTGAAAATTACCCGCTGGCATGTCTCGCTAACGCACGATGGTGGGCATGCAATTGCGTATGTGATAGCTGAGTCCTGATGATTTCAGTAGTGAATGTTCAACAGATGTTGCAACTTGAAGCAGAAGCAGAATCACACCTCGAAGAGCACGCACTCATGCGGACAGCCGCCTTTGGTCTCTATATCGAGATTTTGAACATCCTTCGAACGCACTTTGGAAGTGCGCAGAGGCGCAGCATTGTTGGCTTGATTGGCCCAGGAAACAATGGAAGCGATGCCCTATGGGCCATGAGTTTGCTCTCTCGTTGTGGACTGAAAGTCAGTGCCATCGACACGACACAAAAACGTGAGCAAGGATTTGTTGATCAACTTTATACGTCAAGTAACGGTATGTGGCAGAGTTTTGAAGACATGCCTGACTCAATTGACCTCATCATTGATGGAATTGCCGGGCTTCGAAATAACCTCGCACCCTCTGATGCGGTTTTAGATTTCGTGACTGCTCATCCTGAGTCACTGGTTGTGGCGGTAGATATGCCAAGTTGTTTTGATAACGACAGTGCTACGTTGATTGATGCTGACAGGGTGATTGTTGCCGACTACACAGTAACCTTTGGATACTTAAAACCCTGTCATGTGTTTAACCCAGCGCGTAGTTTGTGTGGGGATGTAATTCTCGTTGAATTGCCATTAGCCCAGGTCCCAGAACCTGTTGGACAACTGATGGAGCCAAGTGATGTTTCTGAGTTACTAACTGAACTCGATATCCAATCAAATAAATACACACATGGAG
>JBDLTY010000006.1:0-6682 GCA_039805585.1 Actinomycetota bacterium
TTAGCCGCCGAGATTCGCAATCTCATTACCGAATTCGAACCAATTGTTTTCTATGTGGGCTTACCAGTTGATCTGCAGGGTCGTTCAGGGATTGCAGCAACTGACATTCGGGCTCAAGCCCATGAAGTGTTTCGAGATATTGAAATTCCGATGCAATTCGTGGATGAACGCATGACAACGAAAATCGCCGAGTCGCGTTTACGTATGCTTGAAACGAATACAGGCGACATCAAGTCTAAGATTGATGCGATGGCTGCAGTCGTGTTACTTGAAAGCGCCTTGGAGAACGAACAGAGAGTGGTGTGAGTGAGTAACTTCGGATTCTCTATGAAGGCGCAAGCGCCTAAAAAATCTCGACCATGGATGATTTTGGCACCGATTTTTCTGCTCAGCGTCGTCATAGCCGTTTCATTTGCCCAATCCATTCAACCGCCCCCGGATTTTCAGGGAAATGGAACAGGTCAAGTACTCGTCGAAATCGAACCTGGCGATACGCTACGAGAAATTGGCATTAACTTGCTTGATAAGGGTGTCATAGCTGGCATCGAGGCATGGATAGCAGTTGTAAATTCAGACAATCGGGCACTTTCTGTGGCTCCCGGTCAATACAACCTTCGATCTGAGATGAGCGCTCGAGCAGCACTGGAATTGCTTTTGGATCCCTCAAGTCGTGCAGTACTCAAACTGACGATTCCTGAAGGATTGCGTGCAACCGAAATCATCAAGCGGGCTTCCAAAGTCACAGGTATAGACATCACAGAATTTGAAACAATTCTTGAAGACCCGTCAGTCTTGGACCTTCCAGCCATAACGAACAATAACCTTGAAGGTTTTCTCTTCCCTGCAACCTATGAGATTGAGAAAAATGCTACTGCGCAAAGTGTCATCCAAAAAATGGTTGATAGGTTCAGGCAGGCTTACACAGAACTCGAATTAAGTCGACGAGCCGCCGCTGCAGGTCGAAGTGTTCGCGAGATTATCATTATTGCGTCAATTCTTGAACTTGAAGGAAAAGTTGGCGACT
This sequence comes from Actinomycetota bacterium, assembly GCA_039805585.1. GTDB lineage: Bacteria > Actinomycetota > Actinomycetes > S36-B12 > UBA5976 > JAFMIT01. The sequence continues at coordinate 1,025 of JBDLTY010000006.1, forward strand.
ATCCAAAGATTTCGCGAGTCATAGAAAATCGATTGAAAGTCGGCATGCTTTTGCAAATGGATTCGACAGTGAATTACGCTCTAGGAACAAAGGAGTTGCAACTTACGTTAGAGCAATTGAAGAATCCGTCACTTTTCAATACCTATGTTCACAAAGGATTGCCGCCAGGTCCTATCGGTAACCCTGGAGAAGCAGCGCTTGAAGCAGCACTTGAGCCTGCACCAGGTGCCTGGTTGTATTTTGTTACGACGAATCCTAAAAAAGGAATCACCGAATTCGCAGTGACCTATGAAGAGTTCTTGGAACTTAAGCGAAAATTCCAATCAAATGTTGACTAGGAAATTCGCTGTACTTGGATCGCCGATTTCTCACTCAAAGTCACCACTTCTTCATAATGCGGCGTATGCGTATCTTGGTCTAGATGGAACGTATAGCAAATTGCAGGTTGAAAAGGGGCAACTTCAGGACTTTCTCCATGAATATACATTTGATGCGGTATCGATCACAATGCCATTAAAAGAAGAGGCTTACCGGCTCGCTGCTTCGGCTGATGCAAATGCGACAGCAACGAAAGTGGCCAACACCTTAGTTCGAAGAACTGACGGGTGGTCTGCTCATAATACTGATGTGCTTGGATTTAAAGAGATATTGAGCCGAACGTTTTCAAGTCACCTCGAAAGAACAGTTGTCTTAGGGGCTGGATCAACTGCAAAAAGTGCACTTCTTGCACTAGAGCAGATGGGGGTGACCGAAATATTCGTTATGGCTCGTAACCCTGATGCTGTCGCAGATTTGCAAGGCATATTTACGAGTCTCAAGATTACTTGTCTCGCCTGGGCTAGGCCACTTTCTGGTTTTTCACTGGTAGTAAGTGCTGTACCAACAGCGCCTGGTATTGCTTTTGACTCTACGATTGAGAATCTTATTGATGTGACGTATCAGGACTCAACAGATCGACTATGTCATCGTTTGATGGCCACTGCACCGACAATAGTTGAAGGACTTGATCTTCTAGTTTTCCAAGCAGCACATCAGGTCATTTTGATGAGGGATATTGATGCTTCACGTTATGACGAGATTGTTGCCGTCATGTTCAAAGCACTAAGCTCATCAAACTAGTTCATTGAAGAGTGATTCACAAATAGATAATCTAAAGTGTGATCTTTGTAGTTCTTGCAGGAATTCTTGCAAGTATCGCTGCCAGAATTGATTGGAAGACTAGAACCCTTCCTAACCGGTACACATTTCTTATTGCGAGTATCGGAGTCCTGTACTGCATTGCTTTGGGTAACACACCAAGCTTTCTGTATTGGGTGATGATTCTCATCCATCTATCTATTTCTCTCGCCCTTCCAAAGGTCTTGGGCATGGGTGATAGCAAATTAATACTCGGGCTAGGACTCTTCTTCGTATCTCCTGAGAATGTACTGGCTTGGATGAGCCTTTTTTACATTCTCGCGTGTCTTGGTGCCCTGGCATTCAGGCAACGGAGGCTCGCTTTTGGGCCATACATCGTGATGGCTTGGATCGTGGTGTTTGTGGGAGACTACGCCCATGTTTCGTTTCTTGACGGCTGGTGAATCGCACGGCAAGGCATTGTCTGCGATTATTGAGGGCACGCCTGCTGGGATTGAAGTTCCGTTGGAATTTATTCGCTCGGAACTTGCTCGAAGGCGACTTGGCTATGGCCGCGGTGCTCGAATGAAATTCGAGGAAGATGTTCTCCAAGTGTTAGGTGGCGTGCGTCATGGTCGTTCAATGGGTGGGCCGATCTCACTGGTTATTGAAAACTCCGAATGGCCCAAGTGGGAAAAAGTGATGAGCCCAGAAGCTGTTGATCCTGCCGAACTTGCCGAACTATCTCGGGCGCACCCGCTTACTCGACCAAGACCTGGGCATGCTGATCTTGTAGGTATGCAGAAATACGGATTTGAAGATGCCAGACCAGTGCTTGAACGAGCAAGTGCTCGCGAGACAGCTGCACGCGTTGCTGTAGGCGCAATCGCCAAGTTGCTTCTCAAACAAATCGCGGGTATCGAGATCGTGAGCCATGTGACCCGCATTGGAGGAATCGAGAACACTGAATCATTGCCAATAAATCTAGATGCTGAGCAGATCGATAATGATCCGGTTCGTTGTTCTGACCCTGCAGTTAGTGCCTTGATGCAGCAAGAAATTGCAGACGCTCATAAAGCGGGCGACACACTCGGTGGCGTTGTTGAAGTACTGGCTTTTAATGTCCCGATTGGTCTTGGAAGTTATGTTCATTGGGATCGTAAACTCGATGCACGCCTTGCATTCGCGCTGATGAGCATTCACGCAGTGAAAGCTGTTGAAATTGGTGATGGGTTCAAACTCTCGGGTATGCGAGGCTCTCAAGCACAAGATGAAATTTATAACGATGGACAGAGTCTTCGGCGCAAAACATCACACGCTGGTGGCACAGAAGGCGGAGTCAGTAATGGAGAAGTGCTACGAGTCAGTGCTGGCATGAAGCCGATCTCGACCATTCCACGAGCATTAGATACTGTCGACATTGCTACGGGAGAGAGTGCAAAGGCAATTAACCAGCGAAGTGACGTTTGCGCAGTTCCAGCACTTGGGGTTATTGCAGAAGCCATGGTGGCAATCGTTCTGGCGGAGGCACTTCTCGAAAAGTTTGGTGGCGATAGCCTTGAGGAGACAAGACGCAACCTCACGAACTTTGTTGAGAATCTTTCGTTCTGATGTCTCCGCGAGTAGTTCTCATAGGTGCGCCCGGTGCAGGGAAATCAACAGTTGGCGCGCTCCTTGCGAACTATCTTGATTGTGATTTTGTCGATAGTGATGAGGTCATCGTCGCAGAAGAGAAGATGTCAATCGCAGACATTTTTGTTGAAAAATCAGAGAGTTACTTTCGGTCTATTGAAAAGTCCATTGTTTTGCGACTTCTAACTGACGCCACCGGAGTGCTAGCGCTTGGTGGAGGTAGTGTCATGGATGAAGGCGTCCAGCAAGCATTGCAGGGGCTCGAGGTTGTGTGGCTCGAAATCACGCTCGCAGAAGCGGTGCACCGTGTAGGGTTAAACCAATCCCGCCCACTACTTTTAGGAAATGTGCGCAGCAATATGAAGAACTTATTGGCGACAAGAAATGCTATCTATGAGAAACTCGCCACAATCAAAGTTGACGCAGCCAACTCTCCAGAAGCAATCGTTCGCCTCATCGCAGAAAAGATTGCAACCCCATGACGTCTATGAGCAAAACTGTGAAAATCGGGCCAATTGAAGATTTGCTCCAGGCCCTGCCTTTCGAATCAACCTCAAGGGTAGTGCTCATTTCGGACGAATCTCTGGATGCACAGCATCTTCAAGTAGAGTCAATACTCGTATCACATGGAGTATCACTGAAGTCTTTGCGAATTCCATCAGGTGAACGAGCCAAAGACATCGCTGTGCTGTCTTCGCTGTGGGATTTTCTTGGAGAGGAAGGTGTCACACGTAGTGACATACTGATTGGTTTAGGTGGTGGCAGCACAACCGATGTTGTTGGTTTTGCTGCGGCTACCTGGATGCGGGGAATTCGCTACATCAACATTCCAACGACACTTCTGGCGATGGTGGATGCCAGTGTTGGTGGCAAGACGGCGATAAATTCACCTTTCGGTAAGAATCTTGTTGGGGCATTTCATATGCCAAGTTCCATCCTGATTGACCCAGGTTTTCTTAAGACGCTTCCGGGCTCTGAACTATCGAATGGTTGCGCTGAAATCATTAAGTGCGGGTTTATCAAAGACGAAATGATTCTAGACTTATTAGAAAAGGACGAGTTTGACTATCCAGAACTCATACAGCGTGCAATTGCAGTGAAAGAAGGATTTGTTCAAGCCGATCCGACCGAAACACATTCAGGTGTACGAGAAATCTTGAATTATGGACACACGCTTGGTCACGCACTTGAAAAGCGACTGAACTACGAAATGAGTCATGGTCAGGCAATCGCTATTGGCATGATGTTTGTCGCTGAAGTAAGTCGTGCCCTTGGGTTAATTGATGATTCGATTGTTGATCGACATCGCCGGCTTCTTTCGAGAGTTGGCCTCTCTACAACTATTTCAGGTGTCAACTGGAGCGATGTTTTACCTTACATGCTGCGGGACAAGAAGAATCGGGCAGGTCAATTGCGCCTCATCGTACTTCGTGGAATTGGGTCAGCGGAAGTGATTGAAGATATCGACATGAAAGTGCTCGAATCTGCCTATGCGAAGGTGTGTCTATGAACCCTCTTGTGTATGTGCTTAATGGTCCAAACTTAGGAAGACTTGGCAAGAGGCAGCCCGAAATATACGGTTCTAAGACGATTGAGGATCTGCACAATCATTGCGAGCGGGTAGCGGAAAACCTTGGATTGACGGCGAAAACGTTTCAAACCGATTCACTTGATAGATTGATTGCACTCTTGAATGAAGCTGCTGGACAGAATGCGTTTGTTATTTTAAATGCCGGATCCTTCACACACTACTGCTATGAACTTGCTCAGACAATTCAATCGTTGTCGATTTCCGTGATTGAAGTTCACATCAGTAATTTGTCCAAGCGAGAGGAATTCCGGAAAAAAAGTGTGATTGCGCCTGTAGTGCTTGGTTCTATTGCCGGATTTGGTTTTGATTCCTACACATTAGCTTTCAGCTACATAGCGAAACATGTTGGAATTGCGAATGCGTGATTTTTTGGAGGTACGTCATCACCTCGATACGTTAGAAATTGACTATTTTTTGGTTGTCAATCCAGTCAACGTGCTGTATCTCTCTGGACTGAAGAGTACCAATGCAATTCTTCTGATCACTCCAACGGCGATGCATGTTTGTACCGATCCACGCTATGAAGTCGCTGCAAAATCTCTCGACAATGTAGAAGTCCATATTGGTCGAGACCTGATAGCTCTCGCGTATGATCAACTTCACAAAACGACGTCCTTGGCTGTCGATGAGCATTTTTCTTTCGCTCAATTCAAAAGATTTCAAGCACTCGATCAAAGTTTAATTATTCGAAGCGAAGCGAATGTCGTGGAGCACTTGCGACTTGTAAAGACAGAATCAGAATTGCGTCAGATTGAAATTGCTTGCACTGCCACCTCAGAGATCTGGTCACGTCTACTGAGTGATCCTTTTATTGGCAAGAGTGAAAAGCAAATCGCCCGTCGAATTCATGCCCTTGCACTGGAATTGAATGCCGACGATTTGGCGTTTCCGTCTATAGTGGCTGCTGGAGTGAACTCAGCTTCACCTCACCATGTACCAACTGATTACGTAATTCAAAAAGGTGATTTCATCAAGTGTGATTTTGGTGCAATGATTGATGGGTTTCATTCTGACATGACCAGAATGGCGATCGCCGGCGCTGCATCAGAATGGCAAAAAGAAATCTTTGAAGTGGTCACGAAAGCACAAGCCGAAGGTGCGGCTCAAATTCGGGCAGGAATTTCGTCGAAGGAGATCGATGAAGTTGCTCGCAACGTTATCGCGGAGGCAGGATTCCTCGATTACTTCACCCATCCCACTGGGCATGGGATAGGACTTGAAATCCATGAGATTCCAATTCATGGCTCACGAGACATTACGCTTGCCCAGTCAATGACCCTAACTGTGGAGCCTGGTATCTATCTTCCAGGTAAAGGTGG
>JBDLTY010000007.1:0-7616 GCA_039805585.1 Actinomycetota bacterium
TGTTGACAAGATTGTTACCGACGAAAGACAGCTTGCCTACCCATTTCGTACTGCGGCTGAACTGCTCGAACATGCCAAGCGAGAGAATCTGCGCATCAGTGACATTATGTTCGCTAACGAATTGTCGTGGCGAAGTGAACAAGAAACACGTGATGCGCTGTTACATATCTGGCAAATAATGAAAGATTGCATTGACAAAGGTTGCAGTACAGAAGGTGTGTTGCCAGGTAGCCTCAAAGTCAGACGTCGCGCCTACGACTTACACCAAGCGCTTCTTGCAAATGAAATAGATGATCCGATGAACATCATGGATTGGGTCAATCTCTTTGCACTTGCAGTGAATGAAGAAAACGCTGATGGAGGTCGCATCGTGACGGCCCCTACAAATGGCGCTGCTGGAATTATCCCTGCAGTTTTGCGGTACTACAAGGATTTCGTAAAAGGTGCCGATGAAGATGGCGTGATTCGATTTCTCTTAACTGCAGGTGCAATAGGCATCATCTACAAAGAGACTGCGAGTATTTCCGGAGCAGAAGTTGGCTGTCAGGGCGAAGTGGGAAGTGCCTGTTCAATGGCAGCAGCTGGTCTTGCGGAAGTCATCGGTGCGACAGCGGAACAGGTTGAAAATGCAGCAGAAATCGCAATGGAACATAATCTTGGTTTGACCTGTGATCCAGTAGGTGGTCTGGTGCAGATTCCGTGCATAGAACGCAATGCAATTGCAGCAGTCAAGGCGATCAATGCTGCGAGAATGGCCTTGCGAGGCGATGGTAAGCACGTGGTGTCACTTGATAAAGTGATAAAGACAATGCGAGAAACCGGCGCCGACATGAAAGTCATCTACAAGGAAACAGCCCGTGGGGGCTTGGCGGTAAACGTCATTGAATGCTGATAAAGCCCTTTTAGGACAATGTCTTGATGCAGTGCTCGCGTCATTAGCTGGCGAAACCCGTCAGGGCCAAGTAACCATGATGAATGAGATTCTTGATGCATTTCTTGAATCGCGACACTTGATGGTTCAGGCGGGTACTGGCACGGGCAAATCAATAGCGTATGTAATTCCTTCGATTCTTTTTGCTCTTCAAGAGAACAAACCAGTTGTCATAAGCACATCAACTCTTGCTCTACAGCGTCAACTCATTCGGAAAGACTTGCCTATTGTCGTAGGTGCACTTGCAAGTGTTTTGAATCGAACACCAACCTTTGCGGTAGCTAAGGGCAGGCATCATTATGTATGCAAATTCAAACTCAATTCAATTGAACCAGAACCTGAGGCTGCAGCCCTTTTTGAAACCGCGAATTCGAGGCTCTCTCGTGAGGTGAAGCGTGTTCGAACTTGGGTTTATGAGACAGAAACCGGAGACAGGGAAGACCTTGTTCCGGCCGCAGACTCACGGGTCTGGCGAGCGATAAGTGTGTCGGGAACGGAATGCATGGGCGCTTCTCGATGCAGTTTTTCAACGGAATGTTTTGCCGAAATGGCGCGGGAAGAGGCAAGGACAGCAGATATCATTGTTACCAATCATGCGATGCTCGTCCTTCATGCAATAGAAGGAGTGCCGTTGCTGCCCGAGTATGCAGCGTTGGTGATTGATGAGGGTCATGATCTCGTTGATCGAGTCACAAGCCAGGCCACGATGGAAATTACAGCAAGTGCGCTCGACACCGTTCTGCGTCGAGTGAAGGAATTTGTTACCACGCAGGCATTAGTCAATTTCGAAGAAGCTAGAGAGTCGCTTTCGTTAGCGCTCTTGGAATTACAAAAACCGTTTCCTCGCCAAATCGTTCTTGACGTGTCGAATTTTCCTGAAGCCCAACATCAGTATGTCATAGACCTCTCACGCCTGCTTAATGAAATTAAGACGCTGGAGAGCGCTGTACGAGACATTCAAAGTGAACTGTCAAGTGAGGCAACGTCTGAACTTGACGACGAGCAAACGGCGCGAAAAACCTATGCAAAATCTGCCATCAATGATTTATGGAAAGCGCTGCGGAGAGTGTTAGCAGGTTCTGACAATGACGTTTCATGGCTGGAAGCATCAAGCCAAACAATCAAGGTCGCTCCCTTAGAGATTGCTCAACTTCTACGCAACGATCTTTTTGCGGATGTACCAGTTGTGCTGACTAGTGCAACGTTGAAAATCGGTGGAGATTTCAAGCAGACAGCCCAGAACGTAGGGTTAGAAATGCCAGTGTCAGACGTTGAACAGACGCTGAATGAACTGGATTGGAAAGCCATCGATGTTGGCACTCCGTTTTATGCTGCTGAGCAGGGGATGCTGTATGTTGCTGCGGACTTAGATCCACCATCGAGAGATGGCATTCAGGATGAACAACTTGAACGATTAGCGGAATTGATTCAAAGTGCTAAAGGCCGCACACTTGCACTCTTCTCATCCTGGCGTGCCCTTGAAAAAGCAGTGGACTACATTGAGAGTAAGCAAGTCTTAGAAAAGATTCCAAGCACCTTATATGTTCAACGTCGTGGCGACATAGTTGCGGATCTTGTAACAAAGTTTGCAGAGGATGTTTCAAGTACGCTGTTTGGAACGATTTCTTTATGGCAAGGAGTCGATGTTCCAGGTCAGTCCTGTTCACTTGTAGTCATCGATCGAATCCCATTTCCGCGGCCGGACGATCCATTGTTCGCGGCCAGGTCTCGGCACGTTGCGCAAAAAGGCGGAAATGGCTTTATGGAGGTGTCAGTAAATCGTGCTGCACTTTTAATGGCTCAAGGTGCAGGCCGTTTGATTCGCAGTATGGATGATCAAGGAATGGTGGCTGTGCTTGATTCTCGTCTTGCAACTGCTCGTTACCGGGATTTTATTCTGAAATCGATGCCTGAATTCACTCGCACCGATAAGAAAGAAGTTGCACTGAAGTTTCTGGAGAACTCAATCGTTCCTTAGCCAAGTTTCCGTAGCACTGTTGTAACAACACCAAGAATTTGAGCTTCGTTTCCATCAATTGGTTCAAAGTCAGGATTATGTGGCATGAGCCAAACCTGTGAACCCACTCGCTTAAAAGTTTTCACTGTTGCTTCTTCGTCGTTGATGAGTGCTGCAACGATTTCACCATTTTCAGCAGAAGACTGTGATCGAACAACAACGAAGTCGCCATCGACGATGCCAGCATTCATCATTGAGTCACCTTTGACGCGCAACATGAACAGTTGACCATAACCCGTGAGTTGACGAGGAAGTTGCAGAATATCTTCAACCGACTCTTCTGCAATGACGCCAACGCCTGCAGCAATTGTTCCGAGCAACGGAATAGAAACTGTTGAGTCGGAGGTTTGAGAGGTTGCGGATGGAGTTTCGATGGGATCGCCATTAACATCTTTGAGGACTTCGATACCTCTTGCTTGATTTGAACTACGTTTGATGTATCCCATGCGTTCTAACTCAGACAGTTGATACGAAATGCTCGATACTGATGCAAGTCCGGTGGCTTGACCTAGCTCGCGTACTGATGGAGGAAATCCACGCTCGTGAACGCTCTCGATGATGGTTGTGAGTATTGCTTTCTGGCGCTGGCTGAGACCTTCTGGTGTCTCTAGATCGCGTACTTCATTCATCGGTACCTCCGTGTCAGACCCCGTCTACAGATTTGGGGTGTTGAGTGGGCGAGACTGCTGGGGAGTAGCGCCCTCTCAACACCCACTCTAGTGGAAAGTCGAACAAATGTTCAAATTTATCTTGCACGTGTCGGAACTTTCTGGTATCTTTCGTACAAATGTTCTAAGAGAGGCGAAATGAGCTCAACTTCCCCAATGACGCAGACGCGCATTGTTCTTACTCGCAGAGGCAAACGAGTGCTTGTGGCGGCTATTGTTTTGATGGTGTTGCTCGTAGGCGCGTTCTTCGTGGCTCTCTCACCTGCTGTAGGCGCTGCCGGCTCAAATAGTGCTGTGAAGACTGAAATCGTTGTGATTCAGACGGGGCAGACGCTGTGGGAACTTGCCAAGTCCACACAGCCAGAGCGAGATCCTCGAGATGTAGTGAGCGATATTTACGCTCTCAATAATCTTGAATCTGGCAGTCAGGTGTATGTGGGTCAAGTGTTACACATTCCCACCTCAAACTAATTCGGCGTGTCGTAGCACTATCTATTGCCAAAGACTTTGAAAACCTCTAGTCTCACCCCCTACATCTTGTGGTACAAGTGAAGTAAAACCCCTACATAGTGTGGTTTTGCACAATCTTTTCCACAGATGCAAGGCAAGAAATGACCGATTTCTTCCGAAACCACAAACGTTATCCACAAGGAGCACAATGTTTTGCCCATTTTGCAAGCATCCTGACTCACGTGTGATTGATTCGCGTACAAACGATGATGGCGGCGCCATTCGTCGTCGCAGGCAATGTCCAGAATGCCAACGTCGCTTTTCCACCGTGGAAACGACACTGCTGTTGATTGTTAAAAAATCTGGAGTTGCCGAACCGTTTAGCCGTTCAAAAGTTATTAATGGAGTTCGCAAGGCATGCCAAGGGCGGCCAGTGAATGACGATGATCTAGCCATTCTTGCACAGCGAGTTGAAGATACCTTGCGTGCAAGTGGCGCTGCTGAAATTCCAGCCCATGAAGTTGGGTTGGCTGTTCTTCCTCACTTGCGAGAACTTGATGAAGTCGCGTACCTGCGATTTGCATCAGTGTATCGATCCTTTGAAAGCCTTGAAGATTTTGAAGGTGAAATTGCAGTACTTCGAGCAAGCCACAATCTAAATGCAACAACAACAAAATAGCTTCCCACAGATCAACAAGAAGGAGAGAACACCGATGACCGAGACGGTGAGCGGAGCAGAAGGTTCCGTTAAAAAGAAGTCCAAAGGTGGACTGAATCTAAAAAGAGTATGGAGCACTCCAGGTGTTCATCCATACGATGAAGTGACGTGGGAACGACGCGATGTTGTTCAGACAAACTGGAAAACAGGTGAGTCTGTATTTGAACAGCGTGGTGTGGAATTCCCTGACTTTTGGTCAGTGAATGCCTCTACCATCGTTACAACGAAATATTTCCGAGGCGCTGTGGGGAGCGAAACACGTGAGTGGAGTTTGAAGCAACTCATTGATCGAGTTGTTCTCACCTACACTAAAGCAGGCCGTGAATATGGTTATTTTCAATCTGAAGCAGAAGCAGAAATTTTTGAACATGAGTTAACCTATATGTTGCTCCATCAAGTCTTTGCGTTCAATTCCCCAGTGTGGTTTAACGTGGGAACATCATCACCACAACAAGTCAGTGCATGCTTCATCTTGAGTGTCGATGACACTATGGATTCCATCCTGAACTGGTATCGCGAAGAAGGGTTAATCTTCAAAGGTGGATCAGGCGCTGGTTTGAACTTGAGTCGCATCCGTTCATCCAAAGAATTGTTGACCTCAGGTGGAACTGCATCAGGTCCAGTCTCCTTCATGCGCGGCGCTGATGCATCAGCTGGAACGATCAAGTCTGGTGGCGCTACTCGCCGTGCTGCAAAAATGGTTGTACTTGATGTTGACCATCCAGATATTGAAGAATTCATTGAAACAAAAGTTCGTGAAGAAGAGAAGATTCGTGTGCTCCGCGATGCTGGCTTCGATATGGACCTTGGCGGCAAAGACATCATGAGCGTGCAGTACCAAAACGCAAACAACTCAGTTCGTGTCAGTGACGAATTCATGAAAGCCGTTGAAACAGCCGGACAATTTGGATTGCGTGCACGCGCAACAGGTGAAGTCATAGAAACCATTGATGCCAAAGCGCTCTTTACAAAAATGTGTGAAGCTGCTTGGGCCTGTGCAGATCCAGGAATTCAATACGATGACACCATCAATGACTGGCACACAAATCCAGAAACAGGACGAATCACTGCATCAAATCCTTGCTCTGAATACATGTCACTTGATAACTCTTCGTGCAACTTGGCATCATTGAACTTGTTGAAGTTCCTGAAAGATGATGGCTCATTTGATTCGGCAAAATTTGCAGAGTCAGTTGAATTCATCATCACTGCTATGGATATCTCAATCTGCTTTGCAGACTTCCCAACTGAACCAATCGGTGATACGACCCGCAAATACCGTCAACTTGGTATCGGCTACGCAAACCTCGGAGCATTGTTAATGGCAACAGGTTTGCCATATGACTCAGAAGGTGGCCGTGCCCTTGCTGCATCCATCACTTCACTGATGACAGGCACGGCGTACAAGCGCTCAGCTGAACTCGCCGGTGTGGTTGGAGCCTATGAAGGCTATGCACGAAACGCATCAGCACATCAGCGAGTAATGCGTAAGCATGCTGCTGCAAACGATGCACTTCGTTCTGTGAGTTCGCTTGATGCCGATGTTGCCAAACTCGCTGGAAAGATGTGGGCAGAAGGAAACAAACTTGGCGAAACCAATGGCTGGCGAAACGCTCAGGCCTCTGTACTTGCACCAACAGGCACCATCGGCTTCATGATGGACTGTGACACCACTGGTATTGAACCTGACTTCTCACTTGTCAAGTTCAAGAAACTCGTCGGTGGCGGATCAATGCAGATCGTGAACCAAACAATTCCTATGGCACTAGCCAAACTCGGCTACAACGAAGAAACGATTGAGGCAATTGTTGAATACATTTCCAATAATGGTCATGTAGTCGATGCTCCAGGCCTGAAGCCCGAACACTACGCAATCTTCGATTGCGCAATGGGTGAACGAGCAATTACTCCAATGGGTCACGTTCGAATGATGGCAGCATGCCAACCATTCCTATCAGGCGCGATTTCAAAGACTGTGAACATGCCTGAGACGGCCACAGTAGAAGAAGTTGAGGAAATTTATTTCCAAGCTTGGAAGATGGGGGTAAAGGCGCTTGCGATTTATCGCGACAACTGCAAAGTTGGTCAACCACTCTCTGATGCGAAGGCAAAGAAGACTGAAGCACCTCAAAGTGCGGCAGTTTTGTCACAACCATCACGACGTCGAATGCCTAAGAAGCGAAGTTCTCAAACTGTTTCCTTCTCAGTAGGTGGCGCAGAAGGCTACTTGACTGCTAGCTCGTTTGAGACTGGAGAACTTGGTGAGGTGTTCTTGAAGCTTGGTAAACAAGGTTCAACGCTTGCCGGTGTTATGGATGCCTTCTCGATAGCGATTTCAATTGCCCTTCAGTACGGCGTTCCATTGGAAGCATTTGTCAGCAAGTTCACAAACATGCGCTTTGAGCCAGCTGGTATGACAGATGATCCAGACATCCGTATGGCACAGTCAATGATGGATTATATTTTCCGTCGCCTCGCACTGGATTACTTGCCATTTGAAAAGCGAGCAGCTCTCGGCATCTTTACAGCCGAAGAACGTGCTGCTGAAGTTGCAGGGTATGACACTCCGCTCGCTTCACCTCAGGAAATTGTCGCGGAAGTTGCAACAATTCTTGACGCTGCTGAAACCCACACATCTGTGCCGGTGGAAATTCGAACCGAACACGCACATTCATCCGCTGAACTCCTCGAAGCAATCACAGGTAAGGCCAGCGATGCACCACTTTGCATGACGTGTGGTATCAAGATGCGACCATCAGGATCCTGCTACGCATGTGAAGGATGTGGCAACACCAGCGGTTGCAGTTAATAACTGAATCACAAAATAGGGAG
>JBDLTY010000008.1:0-2576 GCA_039805585.1 Actinomycetota bacterium
AAAGGATGAGGCCCCACGCCAATTGCGGGGTAGAACTCGCCTGGCTCCTCGCTAGGCTCAAACATCTATTCAGCGACTTTGTCGAATACTGCTGAAATGGCAGCCATGATGAGAGAACCACCAAGTGCCCACCAAAACGATTCGATTGATAGTGCATCACTCAAGTAATCAACAAACAGGAAGAGCCCAGCGTTGATAACCAGGTGCCAGAGCCCAAGGGTGATAATTGTGATAGGGAATGTCAGGATTTTTACAAGTGGTTTGATGATTGCATTCACTAAACCAAAAATGACAGCAACACCAATGATGCGAAGTGGTTCCTCGGACAATGTGATGCCCTCAAGAACTAAATCAGTAACCCAAAGGCCAACAGCAAGGCCCAAGAGTCGAATCAAGATAGATTTCATGACCATATTCTTACTGATTACTCAGCAACAACGCGCGGAGCCTCGCCACGTCCTTTCACTTCATTGTTTGGCACAAAGAAGGTGAAGAAGACTGCGAACAAGGCTACAAGCGCTCCTACGGTAACGACGGCTACCATCGATTGGGCAAAGCCTTCAAGAATCGGACGTACGAGTATTTGGTTGGCAGTGGCGAACCACGAGGTATCATCAAATGCGCTCGCGCCACCGCCTTGTAATTGCTGAAGTTTTACCACAGTGTCAGCATTTTGCGGGTCTTGGAAAGCCGCAACAAAATTTGGATCTGACTGTGCTTTTGTGAAATTCTCACTCACATTCTTAGGTAAATTACCAAACAGCATTCCAAGGAATACTGCGGTGCCAAGCGTTGCTCCCATTTGGCGAAAGAGTGTGACTGATGAAGTGGCAACGCCAATGTCCCTTGGTGAAACTGCATTTTGAACAGCGATGATGGTTGGCTGCAATAAGCCACCAAGACCAAGACCAAACAGAAGTGACATTAGCGCAATCAATGAATACGGAGTTTCAACTTTGAGTTGCGTCATCCAAGCAAGTGAAATTGTGATCAAGATGCTGCCAACGACTGGCAGCATCTTGTAGCGGCCAGTTCGACTAATTGTTTGTCCTGATGCAATCGACCCAACCATGATGCCGAGCGTTACAGGCAATAGTTGAATTCCGGCTTCGGCAGGTGTTGCTCCATTAACAATCTGCAGAAAGAGTGGCAAAACGGCAAGCCCACCAAACATTGCCATGCCAGAAATAATGCCGATGGAAGTCATGATTGAAAACGTCTTATCTTTAAAGAGTCGTAGTGGGATGAGTGCTTCATCTCCCATTTTTAATTCGATTCTGGTGAAAAGCAAGAAACCAACAATTGAAATGACGTAACAGGCAATAGCTGCACTTGATGTCCAACCCCATTGCAAACCACGCTCGGCTACTAGTAACAAAGGGATGATGCCTGTGCTGAGTGTGATTGCACCGAACCAATCAATGCGGTGATCTACTCGTTCAAGGTGGGCAATCTTGAGCGTCCGATTGACGAGATAGAGTGCGAATGCACCAAGTGGCACATTGACAAAGAAAATCCAACGCCAGCCATCAAGCCCAAGGACGACATCTTGACTTGAGAAGAATCCACCAATAATAGGTCCAATCACACTTGATGTTCCAAAGACTGCAATGAAGAACCCTTGATACCGTGCTCTCTCTCGAGGTGGCACGATGTCACCAATGATCGCAAGTGCTAATGTGAAGAGACCACCTGCTCCAATTCCCTGAATGGCCCTAAACCCTGCAAGCATTTCCATTGACGTTGCAAGTGAACAAAGAAGTGATCCGCCGACAAAGATTGAGATTGCCCAAATAAACAACGGCTTTCTTCCAAAGATGTCGCCGAGTTTTCCGTAGATAGGTGTCGCGATTGTGCTAGTAATGAGATAAGCAGTAGTGACCCACGCTTGAAGCGATAGACCCTGCAGTTGATCACCGATTGTGCGGATACTTGTTGCGACGATGGTTTGATCAAGTGCTGCTAAGAAAAGCCCAGTCATCAATCCGATGAGTATCGGAACGATTTGGTGATGTTCAAGATATCTATCTTCAGTTTCGCTCACGCATTCACACTTTCATATTTTTGATTCACCGATGAGGCAAACCAGGATCCAATGATGACCATTGGAAAACCAATTGCGAGCCCAATTGTGATGGGTTCAGATAGGAACACTACTCCCAGGATAAGCGCGACTGCAGGATTCAAATAAGTAATCAGGGTGACGCGAACTGGACCTATTTCATCAATGAGCGCAAAGAATAAGAGGAATGCAATGACTGTGCAGACAATTGATAGGGTCGCAACCGCAGTAATAGATGTCGTGGATGGTACTTCAGTTGGCGCAACGAATGGAAGAAATGGTGTGTAGACAAGAGAAACAATCAGCAGTGACATTCCAATGACTGTTGGTGAATCTGACTCACCAAGAGTCTTGTTGACAATCACTGGGCCAAGGGCATACCCAAATGCCGCAAGCAGCACGATCACAACTGCCAGAATAGAAATGCCATGAGTAATGGAGTCAAGTCCAACAAGAATTACCACACCGAGCGTTCCAATTAGCATTCCTACGATTCTGCGTTGATGAAATGCAT
>JBDLTY010000009.1:0-16278 GCA_039805585.1 Actinomycetota bacterium
GACAAAAAGTAGCGTGGGGTCATCCAGTAAAAGCGACGCTGATGGCACAACCGTATGACCATTGTTTTGAAAATAGTTCAAAAAGCGTTGACGTATTTCAGCGGACTTCACGGCTTTGACCCTTTCGATTCACTGCCAGAGACTACCCGCCCAAGCGCAGCTTCAATCGCTTTGAGTACCTCCATCCAGCGTTGTTCATTGCCTCTATTTGTTGGAACGTAATACCTCGATCCGCGCAAATCTTCGGGCAAGTACTCAAAACTCACGATTCCTTCGGGAACATCATGTGGGTATTGGTAATCAACTCCATGGCCAAGAGCTTTCGAACCCGCATAGTGCCCATCCCGCAATTCAATTGGCACCTCTGAACCTTTACCAAGTCGAACATCATGAGCAGCTGCATTCAATGCTCGCGTCACTGCATTGCTTTTTGGAGCGAGTGAACAATGAATTACGGCGTGGGCTAGCGTTAATGCGGCTTCTGGCATTCCAATAAAACTCACCGCATGATAGGCAGCAATGGCAGTTTGTAATGCTGAGTTGTCAGCCATCCCAATGTCTTCACTTGCCAATATCACGATTCTTCGTGCAATGAACCGTGGGTCTTCGCCCGCATTGAGCATGCGCACCAAATAATGAATAGCGGCTTGAACATCTGATCCTCGCATACTCTTAATTAATGCACTCGTGACGTCATAGTGACTATCCCCCCTCCGGTCATATTTCGCGATGATTTCACCTCGAACTACTTCAAGATCACTCAGCTGTACATCAGTTCGGTCTTGACTTTGAACGTAGTTCGTTACGTTTTCAAGAAGGGTGAGAGCCAGTCGAGCATCACCACCTGAAATTTGGACAATCGCATCGAGTGACTCTTGATCAATTGAGTAGCGATGATTCAGTCCGGATTCAGAAGTCAACGCGCGATTGAGCAATATCAGAATATCGTGATCGACTAGCGACTCTAGTTTCACAAGCCGAACCCGCGATAAAAGTGCGTCATTAATCGAGAAGAAAGGGTTTTCAGTTGTGGCCCCTATCAACGTGATCCACGAATTTTCTACGGCAGGTAGTAGTGCATCTTGTTGCGCTTTATTGAACCGATGAATTTCATCTATGAACACGACAGTTCGTTGACCATTAGCCTGATCTACTTTCGCCGCTTCTGCAATTTCTCGCACATCTTTAACGCCAGCACTTAATGCAGAAAGATCATGAAACGTTGCAGCGTTCTGGCTGACAAGTCTGGCGATTGTGGTTTTTCCGCTACCTGGCGGCCCCCACAAAATCACACTTGTCGTAGATTTTCCTTCCAACAGTAATGCTAAAGGGCCACCTGAGACGAGGGCTTTCTCGTTACCAACAACATCTGAACGTGTTGCTGGTCGCATTCGCGTGGCAAGTGATGTCATTCCTGTGGCTTTGGCTTAAAGTCAATTCCTGCCTCTTTACGTTGTGCAGGAGTGATTGCAGTTGGCGCGCCAGTGAGAGGGTCATATCCACCACCAGTTTTGGGAAATGCAATCACCTCACGCAAGTTTGCTGCTTTGGTCAGCAACATAACGATGCGATCCCATCCAAAGGCAATTCCACCGTGCGGTGGCGGTCCATATTTGAAGGCTTCTAAAAGAAATCCGAATTTTTCATTTGCTTCTTCAGATTCAAGTCCAAGTACATCAAATACTTGTCGCTGGATATCCGATTGATGGATTCGAATTGATCCACCGCCAATCTCATTTCCATTGCACACAATGTCGTAGGCCCACGCCAATGCATCACCTGGATTTGCTTGAAAACTATTCATCCACTCTGAGTTTGGCGAGGTAAATGGGTGGTGCACAGCAGTCCATGCCAAACTTCCGTCATCAGTTTCAACTTGTTCAAACATCGGTGCGTCGATGACCCATAAGAATGACCAGGCATCGTGGTCAATTATTCCGAGTCGTTCCGCGATTTCGTTACGAACTGCGCCAAGCAGTGCCCTCGCCTCATTTCGCTTTCCAGCAGCGAAGAACACACAATCGCCTGCTTTCGCTCCTACAGTTGAAGCGAGGTTTCTTCGTTCTTCATCGCTCAAATTCTTTGCAACGGGCCCGCCAAGTTCACCATTGTCATCAAAGGTGACATACGCCAAACCTTTCGCACCTCGCTGTTTTGCCCACTCTTGCCAGGCATCAAATGTACGACGAGGCTGGTCTGCACCGCCGGGCATCACAACTGCTCCAACGTATTCTGCTTGGAAAACTCGAAACTCGGTTTTTTCAAAATACTTCGTGAGGTCATTCAACTCAAGATCAAATCTCAAATCTGGCTTATCGCTGCCATAGCGTGCCATTGACTCGGCGTAGGTCATTCGCGGAATTTCTCCGATGTTGTAACCGAGAATCTCTCCCCAAAGCGCACGAATGATTTTTTCAGCTAATTCAATAACATCTTCTTGGTTCACAAATGACATTTCAATATCAAGTTGCGTGAATTCCGGCTGTCGATCCGCTCGGAAGTCCTCATCACGATAACAACGAGCGATTTGAAAATACCGTTCAAGTCCACCCACCATGAGCAGTTGCTTGAAAAGTTGTGGACTTTGTGGCAGGGCGTACCAACTACCCGGCTTGAGTCGAACAGGTACAAGGAAGTCTCGCGCGCCCTCTGGTGTACTGCGGGTGAGCGTGGGGGTTTCAACTTCAACAAACCGTTCATTATTTAAAAGAGTTCGCGCAATCTGATTCATTTTGCTTCGAGTTCTTAAGGCTTCGGCAGGTTTTTCGCGTCGCAAATCAAGATATCGCCACTTTAGTCGTGCTTCATCCCCAACTTCAGTCTTGTCACTAATAGAGAAGGGTAACGGTGCAGATTCGCTCAATACAGTCACTCGGGATGCCACTACCTCAATCTCGCCAGTAGGAAGGTCTGGATTTTCATTTCCTTCAGGTCGTTTTTCAACTAAGCCTTCAATTTGAACACAGTACTCAAGCCGAATGCTCTCAGCTACCGATTCATCGCGAATAACAACTTGGACCACACCACTTGCATCTCGAAGATCGATGAATGCAACCCCACCATGATCGCGGCGGCGCGCCACCCAACCAGCAAGTTGCACACCCTCGCCAATGTTTTTTTGAGTAACTTCACCTGAATAGTGAGTTCGATACATGTTAGAGCCCTCCAGATTGTTGAAGAAGAGAGATGATGTCACTCGCACTGCACGATTGACTATCACCTGTGTTCATATTTTTGACGCTATAAGTGTTGTCTTGAATTTCTTGATCACCAATTACGATGACAAAACGTGAACCGTGCTTATCGGCCGCTTTCATTGCACCTTTGAGGCTTTTATCGCCATAGGCAAACTCCACAATGAAGCCAGCGCTTCGCAAGTCGTGTGCGAGGCGAAGCCCTGCCATCCGTCCACTTTCCCCAAGAGCGATGATGTACGCATCACACACCTGCTCACTCAATGTCTTTCCCTCAGCGATTAGTGCCAGTAGCGTTCTATCAACACCCAAGCCAAATCCGATCCCCGACAGAGCATCGCCGCCAAGATCTGCCATAAGACCGTCATATCGTCCTCCGCCACCTATCGAAGCCTGCGCCCCTAAGAGGGAATGAACAAATTCAAAAGTCGTTTTGGTGTAATAGTCAAGCCCACGAACCATACGTGGATTTTCCACATATGAAATTCCTAACGTATTCAAAATGGTTTTCACCTCTTGAAAGTGATTCGAGCAATCCTTGCAGAGATCATTAACTTGCAAAGGCGCATTCTTTAATTGATCCTGAACTGAAGATCGCTTGTCATCTAGTACGCGTAATGGATTGAGCGCAGCACGATTGCGCGTTTGTTCATCGAGATCGAGTTGTGTGAGAAATTCTGAGAGTTTCGCACGGTAACTTTGCCGACATTCTGCGCAACCAAGCGAATTAATCTGAAGTTCGAATTGTGTGAGTCCAACATTTCGAAAACCTTCGAACGCTAAGGTGATAACTTCTGCGTCAAGTGCCGGGTCATCCGAACCTATTGCTTCAATTCCAACTTGCTGAAGTTGACGATATCTACCTGCTTGCGGTCGCTCTGCGCGAAAGAATGGCCCTGCGTACCAAAGCTTGATTGGCAATTGCCCTTTGTGGAGGTTATGTTCGATTACCGCGCGCATTACCCCAGCAGTTCCTTCTGGTCGCAAGGTAATAGATCGTCCACCCCTGTCTTCAAACGTGAACATTTCCTTTTGCACGACGTCGGTTGATTGCCCTACACCGCGCTCAAATAGTGCAGTATCTTCATAGATTGGCAACTCAATATATTTGTAATTCGCTTTCACTATTGGATCTATTAGAGCGTTTCGAATTTGAAGGAATGTTTCGGATGTATCAGGAACATAATCGGGTACGCCTTTTGGTGCACGGAAAATTTCAGCCATTGGTAATCCAATCTTGGATGTAAGGATTTGATACTCGCTCTTGCCCAATTGTCGTACTCTCGCCATGACCCGTGAGCACAGAAGTTTCATCTGCTAAACGATTGAAAAGTTTTTTCATGCTCAGCGCCATTGCGTTGATATCGCCGCCAGGTAAGTCGGTCCTTCCAACACCTTGTTGAAAAAGTACATCTCCACTGAAGAAGGTTTCCTGGTTCTCTACCAAATAGCCGACTGAACCTGGAGTGTGTCCGGGAAGATGTATCACAGATATGTTGTAACCGAGCAGTGATATCGATGTGTCGCCATCGAAAACCTTTACAGATGAAGGTTCCACAAAATTCTTTGTGCTCAGCTGTTCAATCATCAATCTGCTGGCTTCACTAATTCCACTCAAAGGATCAGCCAAAAGTTGCCTATCTGAAGTATGAATCATCGCCGGAATGTCGTAGCCATCGGCAACTGGAGTAACGCTCCACATGTGATCAATGTGTCCATGAGTGAGTAGGACCGCAACAGGTTTGAGATTGTGCTCCCTAGCGATGCCGGTGATTGTTGCAAGAGATTCGTAGCCAGGGTCAATGATGATGCATTCAGCATTTGGCGCTGGAGCCAAAATCCAGCAATTGGTCGCCCATAGCCCGGCGCTAAAGCCTGTAATAAACATATCTACCCCTCAGATAAACGGTCTGCGGCGAGCGGAATCCTAGCGGAAAAGTGACGTTCCGGGCGATATTTACTCCCTTGAGCGACCTCTTAGACTTCTCCCCTTACGGCACTGGAGGAAGTGTGGCATCTTCAAATAAGCGAGAACGAGAACTTGCGCGGGCAAAACGTCAACGTCAGCTGCAAAATAATCGACGCTCATCGGCTTCGCTCGTCATTGGAATTGTTGGTGGGCTTGCAATCTTGAGCGTTGTCTACTTCTTGTTCTTCACTCCCGAAACTGAGACAACTTCAGGTACGTGTCAGGTAGCACCTACAGCAAACGCTAATCCATCTCAATGGCAAGTAGCGCCAGCCGCAACAACAAACTCCGGCACCTATAACTGGACGCTCAACACCAACTGTGGAGATATTGTCATTGAGGTTGATGCGACTGCCGCCCCCATCACTGCAAGTTCAATGGAATTTTTGACAACCAATAACTTCTTTGACAACTCTCCATGCCACCGAATCGTTACCTCAGGAATCTATGTGTTGCAGTGTGGCGATCCAACGGGAACAGGTATGGGTTCGCCTGGATATCGAATCGCTGAAGAAAACCTTCCGGTTGATAATCCAGCCGTATACGCCAAAGGTGTAGTTGCTATGGCTAACTCTGGGCAACCTGGAACGAGCGGTAGTCAATTCTTCATAGTGTTTCAAGACTCACAGCTCTCACCGACTTACACAATATTCGGTAGAGTCATTCAAGGTCTTGATATTGTAGAAAAAATCGCAGCAGCAGGCGTCGCCACTGGAACAACAGATGGCGCACCAGCTGAAGCCATCGGGATTCTCGATGCCAGCTTCGTGGAGGTGAACAGTTAAATGATCACACATCAATTTGGTCACGCACTTGACGATGGGAGCGTCTTTGTTCTCATTGAAGGTAATCCTCGTCAGGTAGGTCAATACACTGCCGGTGATGCTGGACAAGCACTTGTGTTTTACACGACACGTTATGACAACTTGCTTGCTGATGCGAAGTTAGTCCTAGAACGGTTGAAGGCTGGCGTTGGTTCAATTAATGGTGCTAAGGAAATGGCTGGAAAACTGAAATCACAGCTCGAAGAACCAACAGTTGTGGGAGATCTAAGCGTTTTCACAGTATTGGCAACGGAAATCCTCTTGTTGGCCGATGCAGTAGCGGCTGAACGAGATGCAACCCGAGCTCTTGCACGAGAAGCGGCACTTCTTCGTAAAGAAGAAATCGCTAAAGAAGCTGAGTCACTTGCAACATCCAATAAATGGAAAGCAACCCAAACCCGATTTGAAGAATTGCTAGCTGAGTGGAAGCGACTTCCTCGGACAACGAAACAATCTGATGAAGCGCTATGGGTACGCTTCAAGAATGCTCGTTGGACTTTTGATCGCGCGCGGCGAGCACACTTTGCTGAAATGGCAAAGGTAAGTGCTGAATCAAAATCTCAAAAGAAGGCAATCATTGAAGAAGCCAAGAAACTCGCAACCTCAACTGACTGGGTAAAAACTGCAAAACGCTTCCAGGAGTTACTCACGCTATGGAAAGCAATTCCTCGTGGTAATCAAAAAGATGAGCAGAAATTGTGGAATCTCTTTCGCGAGAGCCAAAATGCTTTTTATGAGGCACGAGCAAAAGCCTTCGAGGGCCAAGAATCTGAACAACTTGCAAACTTAGAGAAGAAGTTAGCGCTCTTGACTGAGGCGGAGTCTCTCGTTCCTGTCACTGATCACAAGAAAGCCCGATCTGCTTTCAAGAAACTCCTTGAGCAATGGTCTCGCATTGGTCATGTTCCTCGAAAGAATGTTAAAGAGATTGAAACCCGTCTTTCTGCCGTTGAAAACGCGATCAAGGAAGCGGAGCTTGAAGAATGGCGAAAGTCCGACCCTAACCGCAAAGCTTTCGCAGCAAGTACGGCAAGTAAGTTTCAGGATAATCTCGAGCGACTTGAGCAACAGTTAGCAGAAGCACGTCGAACCGGAGCTTCAAATGTTGCTCAACTTGAGGCCCAAGTTGAAAGCGCGCGAGCATTACTCGATGCCGCGATGAAGCACGCCTAAACGCGATAACAGTCGTACACGCCGTCAATCTGCTTGATTGATTGCAGGATTCCACCAAGGTGTCGCGGGTCTGACATCTCAAATGTGAATCGTGATAGTGCCACTCGGTCGCGAGTGGTTGTCACCGAAGCACTCAAAATATTAACGTGGTGGTCAGATAGCGCTTTTGTTACATCAGATAGCAGCCTTGCCCTATCAATTGCTTCAATTTGGATATTGACGAGGAATACGCTGTTCGCTCGGGGCGCCCAAGTTACCTTCAAGAAGCGCTGGTTCTCACTTGCAATAGCCCCAACGTTTGAACAGTCACTTCGATGCACACTAACCCCGTGGCCGCGAGTTACGTAGCCAACAATGTCATCACCTGGCACTGGTGTGCAGCAACGGGCAAGTTTGATCATGATGTCCGCGCCACCTTCAACCTCAACACCAGGGTCGGCTTGCGGTAAACCTTTGCGTTTAGAGACTCGAGTTGGCGTGATAGTTTCAGAAAGATCTTCGAGTAATCCCTCTACACCACCCTGAGATTGAAGAAGACGTTGAATGATGAATGAAGCAGAAATCTTGTTATCACCAACTGCTGCATAGAGTGCGGTCACATCTGGATAGCGCAAATCCGCAGCCAAAGCATTCATAATCGCTGGTGTCATCAGCCTTTGAAGTGGAAGTCCCTGCTTTCGCATTCCCTTCACAATTGCATCTCGACCAACTTCTTCGGCACCTTCTCGTCGTTCTTTTGAAAACCAGGCTTTGATCTTGGCTTTCGCTCGCGAACTTGCAACGAAATTGAGCCAATCCCGATTCGGTGCTGCATCCTGAGCTTTTGATGTGAAGATTTCGATGACATCACCATTTGAAAGTTGGGACTCAAGCGGAACGAGTTTTCCATTGACTCGAGCACCAACACATCGGTGACCAATATCTGTGTGAACGCTATATGCGAAATCAACGGGGGTCGAGCCGACCGGTAGCGCTATGACATCACCCTTTGGCGTGAACACATAGACTTCTTTCGAAGCGAGGTCATAGCGAAGTGAATCCAAAAATTCATCAGGATCTTCCGCTTCTCGTTGCCAGTCAAGGAGCTGCCGTAGCCACGATAGGTCATCTGGTGCTTTGGCATCCTTCCCTGCTTTATAGCGCCAATGAGCAGCGATTCCATACTCCGCTTGTCGGTGCATCTCCTCTGTGCGAATTTGAAACTCTACCGGTCGGCCATGTGGCCCGATGACGGTTGTGTGAAGGGACTGATACATCGTGAATTTTGGCATTGCGATGTAATCTTTAAATCGACCTGGAACAGGATTCCATCTAGCATGAATACGACCGAGAACGGAATAACATTCACCGACGTTTTTCACCAAAACACGAATACCGATTAAATCATAGATCTCATCAAGATCTCTTCCACGAACAATCATCTTTTGATAAACACTGTAATAGTGCTTTGGTCGACCAACAACAACGGCTTTGACGCCAGCAGATTTCAGGTCGACCTCAACTTCTCGAATAACTTCGTTGAGAGCTTTGTCTCGCTCGGGCGCTTTTTGCTCGACCAATCTAATTATTTCCTCGTAACGTTTGGGGTTGAGGTATTTGAAACTCAAGTCTTCAAGTTCCCATTTCAATGTGTTCATCCCTAAGCGATGCGCAAGTGGAGCGAAAATATCGAGAGTCTCGCGGGACTTTGCTTGCTGTTTTTCTGGTGCTACGAAATTCAGTGTTCGCATGTTATGAAGCCGATCAGCCAACTTGATAACGAGAACCCTAATGTCTCGTGCCATTGCTACAACCATCTTGCGAACTGTTTCAGCAGCACTCGCCTCCCCGTAGGTTACTTTGTCGAGTTTTGTAACTCCATCAACGAGCAGTGCAATTTCCTCACCAAATTCATTTTCAAGTTCGTGCAATGAATACTCTGTGTCTTCAACCGTGTCATGCAATATCGCTGCTGCTAATGTTGGCGCGGTCATACCAAGATCTGCCAGAATCAGTGCTGCGGCAAGTGGATGCGAGATGTACGGTTCCCCGCTCTTGCGAAGTTGAAACCTGTGGAGATATGCAGCTTTTTCAAACGCCCTCTTCACCAAGTCTGTGTCAGATTTTGGATGGTATTTCTTCAGTGTAGTCAGAACGTTCTTCAAGTCGGCATCGTATTGCGTGAGAACTTCAGGAAAATTACTCGCTCTTTCCACATCAGTCGTTGATTTATCGCCAGACATGGAAGATCACCGTACCCTATGCTGTAATACTCTTCAAACTGTGAACGTTGTAGTTCTTTAACTTGTCTCGACCACCAAGAAACGTGAGATCAAGCACAAATCCAAATCCAACTACATGAGCATGTGCCCGCTCAATTAATTGTGCTGCCGCTAAAGCTGTGCCACCGGTTGCAAGTACATCGTCAATAACAAGAACCTTCATACCCTCTTTGATATCTTCTTTATGAACTTCGAGCGTAGCTTCGCCATATTCAAGCGTGTAAACAGCCTGATGAACATCACCTGGAAGCTTTCCTGCTTTTCGCATCGCGAGAAACCCTACGTTGAGCGCTCTAGCCACACTAGTACCGACGATGAATCCCCGCGCTTCCATACCCGCAACAAGATCAATGCCTGCGGATTGAAAGGGTCGCGCTAAATCCTCTGTTACTTCTTTCAGACCTTTCGCATCCGCCAAGACTCCTGTGAGGTCTTGAAACATAACACCCGGAGACGGCCAGTTCGGAACTACTCTGATGAGTTCATCAAGAGCACTCACCGCTTGCTCCGAGGCTTTCTGCGCGGTTGTCTGCGTTCACCTGTTTCAACAACGACCTTTTCTTCGAGGGTGTCTGCTTGTAGTGCAGAAGTCTTCATTGAGGTTTTGTGTGATGCTCGACGTCGGAGTGCTTGCATTTCTGGGGTGCGCTCTTTGAGGTTCACAAGAACAACGGTTGCAAGAGTCAACGAAGAATAAGTACCAACAATCATGCCGATAAAGAGTGCAAGCGAAATATCACGCAGTGTACCTGCACCTAAAATGCCAGCACCTACAAACAAGATACCTGCCACTGGGAGAATTGCAACAATTGAGGTATTCACGGATCGGACAAGCGATTGATTTACTGCGAGATTCGCTGCTGCAGTGTAGGTAAAGCGGCTTTGTCGCTCGATGTTTTTCGTATTTTCTTTTACCTTGTCAAACACAACAACCGTGTCATAGAGTGAATAACCAAGAATGGTTAAGAAGCCAATTGCTGTGGCGGGAGTCACCTCAAAGCCAATCAAAGCATAAAGTCCTACAGTAATGACTACATCGTGTAACAGTGCCACAAGTGCTCCGGCTGCCATTCGCCACTCATACGTGAGGGCGAGGAACACTGAAACGAGGACAAGGAAAACAAGAAGTGCGTTCAAGGCTGTTCTTGTGATATCCGCTCCCCATGACGGACCAACAATTCTCAATTGAACTTCCGATACATCCACGCCAAATCCACTAGCAAGCGCATTGGTGACTGCCACAGTTTCTTCATCTGAAAGCGCTAGGGTCTGGATTCTCAAAGTGCCTGTGCCAAGTTGCGTCACAATTGGATTTTCAACGCCCGCCTCTTGGACTATTTGGCGACCTTTTTGAACAGAATCATCTGTGACGGAAATCTGGAATTCAGTACCGCCACGAAATTCAATTCCGAGATTAAAACCCTTTCCAAACACACCAAAGAGAGCCAGCCCCAGAACAACAAGCGATAACGCATACCAGAGTTTGGCGCGACCTACGATGTCAAGCGACACTTCTCCGCGATAGAGGCCGCTTGCAATCCTTCCAAATCGACTCATGGTTAGTTGCTCACTTTCTCATTGAAGTTACTTCTAGCATGTGCCACGGCAATATTCGAAACACCCAACCGCGCAGCGTCTAAACCAGTGAGCTTTGAGCCTTTGGAGAACCAAGGGTTTCGAGCAAAGAGGGTTACAACAGGACGGGTAAACCAGAAAGCAATTAGGGTATCAATCACCGTTGTAAGGCCTAGGCTGAATGCAAATCCTCGCACTGTCCCGACGCTTAAGAAATAGAGCACGATTGCAGCGATAACTTGAACGCCATCCGCAATCAGAATCGTTCGCCGAGCACGCTTCCAGGCCGCATCCACCGCTGGTCTCAACGCTTTGCCTTCTCGAATCTCGTCTCGGATACGTTCAAAATACACAATGAAGGAGTCCGCGGTGATACCAATCGAGACAATGACACCTGCAATGCTTGACAGCGTTAGCGTGAAGCCGAGGAATCTACCGAGAACAACGATTGATACATAAGTGAAGATACCAGCAAGAATTAGAGAAAACACTGCGGAAAGACCCAAAACTCTGTAATAAAACAAGAGATACAGGGTGACAAGCACGAGACCAATCAAGCCCGCGAGCAAACCAGCACTCAACTGATCCTCACCTAGAGTCGGTGAAATTGAGGTTACCTCTGCTACATCCAGTGTTAAAGGCAGAGCGCCATATTTGAGAACGTTCGCAAGTTCACGTGCTTCTTCAACAGTGAAACTACCTGTGATTCGAGCGGAACCACCTGGGATTGGCTCGGAAAACGAAGGGCTTGAAAAAACCAACCCGTCCAGCACTATCGCAAACTGATTCTGTGGCGATGGTTTTGTGTACAAAGCGTTTGATGCTTGTGCTAGTTGATTTGCACCTTCTGTATCAAAATTCAATGTAACTGACCAATCAAATGATCCTTGAGGGATTTCTGCCCTGGCATCTTCAATTCGTTCACCTTTAATGAAGGCCGGTTGAACGATGTACTTCAATGTTCCATCAATCGAGCAGGTGACAAGCCACTTTTCGGTATTCTCAATTTTGCCACCTTGACGCGCTTCTGGCTTAGAGCAATCAAGCGCGGCAAATCCGGCTTTTAGATTTTCATCATTGGCATCGAATTCAAGTGGAGCGATAAGGGGTTGCGCCGTTTCGCTCGGCACATTCGGCTGAACATCTTCAACTGCACGAAAACTCAGAAGTGCTGTTTGTCGAAGTACATTCGCGATACCTTGCTCTGTGACACCTGGAATACTCACAATAATTGCAGAACTGTTTCCAGATCCTTGAGTTGAAACTTCCGCTTCAGCCACGCCAAGGCCATTGACTCGCTGGCGAATAATCTCGACGGCAAGTTGAAGTTGCGTGTCTGTAATGACGGCACCCTCTGTCGTGCGTGGGGTCAGTGTGACCTGAGTTCCACCGCGCAGGTCAAGGCCGAGATTTGGAGTGGATTGTTGCCCTGGCCACCAAGTAACCACTGACAAAACAGCAATCATGAGGAAGAGAAAAACGAGAGACCGAACCGGTCTTCCGGAGTCGCGAGGAGCCACGAGCCACCCTTTCAATCGCTAAGCGGCAGAGTTTATTGCCCTACGTAATCTTTAGCCGAAGGGCTAAAACAGGGTGCTGGAATCTGGCGGGTTAAGCCCTACATGCCGCCAACCTTCCAAAGTAGCCTGCCTGCCACGAGGGGTTCTAGCAATAAATCCAAGCCGAACAAGAAAAGGCTCAACCACTTCCTCGATTGTCACAGAATCTTCTCCAATTGCCATCGCTAAGGTGTTCAGACCCACTGGGCCACCTGAGAATTTCTCGATCAGGGTAGAGAGAACAGCCAAGTCCAAGCGATCGAGCCCAAGAGCATCCACCTCATACAGTTCAAGTGCGCTTTGCGTAAGTTCAATGTTAATAGATTGTTTATTCACTTCAGAATAGTCGCGCACACGACGCAATAAGCGATTCGCAATTCTCGGTGTACCTCGGGAACGGCTTCCAATTTCCAAGGCAGATTCGTCATCAATCACAACTTGCATCAGTGAAGCAGAGCGATGAACAATGCTCTGAAGGTCTTCAGGGTCATAGAAATCTAAATGCGCAGTAAAGCCAAATCGATCACGAAGCGGAGCGGGTAATAATCCTGAACGAGTAGTTGCTCCAATTAGGGTAAAGGGCGGAAGTTCTAATGGAATGGCAGTTGCTCCAACACCTTTACCAATCATGATGTCAACGCGAAAATCTTCCATCGCTACATACAAGAGTTCTGCTGCTGGTTTTGCAATTCGGTGAATTTCATCAATAAAAAGAATTTCTCCCGCCATCAACGATGACAGCACTGCAGCCAAATCCCCCGCATGCGTGATGGCAGGACCAGAGGTGATGCGAATTGGAACACCTAGTTCATGAGCAACGATTTGAGCAAGCGTCGTCTTTCCAAGTCCAGGAGGACCACTCAACAAAATATGGTCACTTGCTGTGTTGCGACTCATACTTGCTTTAAGTACAAGATTCAATTGCTCGCGTACTCGTATTTGCCCAATGAACTCATCGAGCTTTTTCGGTCTCAG
Source organism: Actinomycetota bacterium (assembly GCA_039805585.1). Classification (GTDB taxonomy): domain Bacteria; phylum Actinomycetota; class Actinomycetes; order S36-B12; family UBA5976; genus JAFMIT01. Next base: position 13,531 of record JBDLTY010000009.1, read on the forward strand.
TACTGTTTCTAGTACTACATCATCATTAAGTTGTAGTGGTGATGTTATGTCCTCACTCATGACCGACTGACCTTATTCAGCACTTCAAGTGCCGCTCGGAGTTTAACTGTCAGGTCTGAATTCGCGTGAGTCTGGTTTACTCGTTCAAGCGCTGCACGAGCCTCACGCTCTGACCATCCCAAAGCGGTAAGTGCCGCGAGAATGTCGTGCTCAAGGCCTCCCTCGTTGATGATCTTTTCAAACTTTCCGTCAAGTTCAACGACAAGTCGGGCTGCACTCTTTTTTCCAACTCCAGGGATTCGCACCAGTGCTGTTTCGTCTTTTGATGAAATCGCTGTGGCAAACGCGGTACGGTCCAACGAAGACACTATTGTCAGAGCAAGCTTTGGGCCGACTCCTGAAACTGAGAGGAGCAGTTGAAAGAAATTGCGTTCGTCTGCATCACTAAATCCGTAGAGTGTCATTGACTCTTCGCGCACGATCAAAAGCACAGGCATCATCACATCTTGACCTAATCGACATAATCCCAACGCGCCTGGCGTTATGTGGATGTCATAACCGATTCCAGCCACATTCAGAACAACACGTTGCGCCGAAATTGAATGCACTGTGCCGGAAATAAAACTTAACATCAGTTCTTCCTTCTAGGGAGATTTGGTCTGAAATTCCATGCGTGGCATAAGGCTATCGCTAAAGCATCAGTGGCATCGGCAGGTTTCGGCACGTGTTCTAATTTCAAAAGTCGCTTCACCATGTCACTGACCTGCTGCTTTGTTGCTCGACCATGTCCGGTTACAGCTTTCTTAACTTGCGTTGGTGTGTAGAGTGCTATTGGCAACCCATGGGAATGCGTTAATTGAAATACCACGCCAGAAATCTGAGCGACTCCCATCACCGACTTGACGTTTGCTTGAGCAAATACCCGCTCGAGCGCGACTGCTTCAATTGGAAACCCTTGAAGAATTTCTGATAGAGACGTGGAAAGCGCACCGATACGATCTATGGTGTCTTGACTTGGATCCGAACGCAGGACATCAACGTGTAGCACAGTGCCAGCTCTACCTGGGCTCGCTTCAATAACAGCCACACCGCACCTGGTGAGGCCAGGGTCAATACCGAAAATAACGCTCATTAGGTGTAATCATAGGAACAATTCGTGACCTTTGGGTTGAAACTCACAGTGTGGTTTCAAATTGGCAGTCAACGGAGAAATGTCGTGTGACAAGATTTCGGATTAGTGACCGAAGTTCATTGTCGTCAATTCCGAGCGCTGAGTCATACGTACAGGAAAAATAGTGTTGATCGCCATATCCGATTGAAGTGAAATTGAACGCACTTCCCATAGTTGGCACAAGTGGCCAGATTCCCATCACTGTGTGATTCTTCAAGCGCAAAACATCACTCATTGCAGGAAGAGAACTTATTGTGACGTCGGAGTGGGAAGCGAAACTTGTAGCGTCAAGTTGCTGCACAGTGGCAAGTGCGTTCAACGCTGCTGGGGCGAACGACAACGCAGGTTCTTTCGTCCAGGCTTTGAATCGCTCGCGATATTGCTGCGCAGTGTTATCAAAACCCAATCGCTCGAGCCAGATTCGGGCAATCAATACCTCATTCAGCGTATCGAGATCCGTGTTCAAAACGGGAACGTTGATGCGTATCTGTTCGCTACTTTGAGTTTTTTCAAGATCCTGGATGATCTGAAGCGAAAGGGCAACAGAAAGGTCATGAATACTTACACCAAGATCGCCGGCTCTATTTTTCATGGCATGTCGCGAAATCGAAAACTGAATCGCACAATTGCGATGACTTCGCTCCGAGAACTTCGTGAGCGTATGTTGAGGTTGGAGTGAAATAAGTGAGCTAAAGCTTCCAAGCGTTGACGTTAATTGCGAAAGAACATTCAATGGTTGACGAAACACATCTCCAACGAGTTCCTGAAACGTCGATTTTTCACCGAGTTGTCGCTTTTTCGTATTTGGTATGGGCGCATCACATAATCGAAGTATCATTTCTAACGCGGTGCGTCCATCTGCGATCGCATGATGCAGAAATGTAAAGAGTAAAGTTTCATCTGTTTTGTAAACAACATACACCCGCCACAATGGCAGATCCGGTCGATACTCCGCCATAGAGAATTGAGCAATTGCGGTGCACAGTGCTTGATCGGCAGGATTCGTCTGGTTGTGTAGCACCTGAACACATTGATTCACATCAACATCTTCAATCTTTCGAACGGTCGGAAATTCCTCTTGACTCAGCGAATAGTTCAAGATGTCAACATTTGAGAGCATTACTTTGATGCTGTGAATGATTTCATCGCGATCGACATGACCTTGTAATGAAAGTTGTGCGCCAACTAGTGGCACTATCCCTTTATCTTCAAAGGCTAAACGCCATGTCAGAAGATCCCATCCGTTTAATTCGGTCTTCATTCAATCTCAGCCATGACCTCATCTGAGATATCGAAGTTTGCATATACGTTTTGAACATCGTCACAATCCTCAAGCGCCTCAATGAGCTTGATAACCTTCTTAGCATTGTCAGCATCAAGTTGCACTTGCATACTTGCCATAAAAGGAGTTTCGGCAGATTCATAATCAATTCCAGCAGCCTGCAGTGCAGACCTAACGGCAACAACATCACTTGGTTGACATAACACTTCAAATGTTTCACCGAGCAGGTTCACTTCTTCAATACCGGCATCCAAAGCAGCATTCAATACTGCATCATCGCTCGTATCCGCGGCTG
>JBDLTY010000010.1:0-3537 GCA_039805585.1 Actinomycetota bacterium
GCTTTTCTGAGGATGACGCGATCACCGATCAAAACACCTTTACGTTCAACTTCTTCTTGGTTATGAAGTGTGGCCATCTCAACCACTGATCCAGAAACCTTGACAGGTTCCATATGACCATACGGGGTCGCTCTTCCAGTTCGGCCAACTGATACTCGGATATCAAGAAGTGTGGTGGTGACTTCTTCAGGTGGATATTTGTATGCAATTGCCCAACGTGGCGCTCTGGACGTGAATCCCATATGCGCTTGAGCGCTAAAAGAATTGACTTTGATCACAACTCCATCAATTTCGTGTTCGAGGGAATGGCGATGCTCTTGATAATGCTTGATGAATGCTTGCACTTCTCTTTCTGTGCTGCAGACTTGAAAATGCTTAGACGTAGGTAAACCCCATGAGGCTAGTAGTTCGTACACCTTTGACTGGGTGAGAATTCCAAGATCTTCGGAGTTTCCGATGCCATGTACAGTCATTCGAAGCGGACGACTTGCCGTGACGCGTGGGTCTTTTTGTCGTAGTGCACCTGCTGCAGCATTACGTGGATTTGCAAACATCGTTTTACCCGAGGCTTGTAACTGATTATTGAAATCTTCAAAGAGTTTTGTTGGGAAAAACACTTCTCCACGAATTTCGACGAATTCAGGCGGTTCGTCCGTAGTCAAGCGATGCGGTACACCTTCGATTGACTTTACATTCGGTGTCACATCTTCCCCAGTTTTTCCATCACCTCGCGTGGCAGCAGTTACAAGAACGCCGTTTTCATAGGTGAGAGAAACGGCAAGTCCATCAATTTTCAATTCACAGAGATACTCGATATCGTTTCGTTCAAATTTATGAATTCGCTCAAACCAAGCTTTCAACTCTTCATCTGAAAAGACATTATCAAGACTGTACATCGGATTTCGATGCAGAGTCGGCGCAAAATCAGTTGTGTACTCTCCACCTACAGTCTGGGTTGGAGAATCTGGAGTAATAAGTTCGGGAAATTTCGATTCAATGTCTTTGAGTTCATTTTCAAGAACATCATATTCTGCATCTGAAACCGCTGGAGCACTGAGTACGTAATATCTATAGCGATGCTCTTCGATAAGTTCGCACAATTCTTTATGTCGCTGTTGCGCTTTGCCAAAAGTATCTTTATTGGCCATCATCAACTCTCGCGGAGTCATGGATTGTCGCAGATCCAATCACCACATCCCCCTCATAAAACACCGCTTGTTGCCCCGCTGCCACCCCGCGAATTGGTGAGGCCGTCCGGAATCGAAGTGTTGTTTCAGTAACGTCTTCAATGACGCATGAAACCTGGATTCCATGTGCTCGCCACTGCATCGCTAGTTCCTCACCAGCGCGAAAACTTCGATGCGTTGTTGTAACTTTCACACACTCAATTTGATTCACTTCTAATAGTTTGGCGGGACCCACCATCACTGTTTGAGTTTTCGTATCAATTTTTGTCACATAGCGAGGTTGACCATCATCGGCTGGTGTTCCAAGATGAAGACCTCTGCGCTGTCCAATTGTGAAAGTGTGGGCACCCTGATGTGTGCCAAGTACATCCCCAGTCTGCGCATCAACAATCGTCCCAGGTTTTTCGCCAAGTCGGCGGGTAAGAAAACCAGCCGTGTCCCCGTCTGCAATGAAGCAGATGTCATGGCTATCTGGTTTCTTTGCTACCAATAAATCGAGTGCCTCGGCTTCATTTCGAATTTCAGGTTTTGTGGTGTCACCCACTGGAAACATTGCCTTTGATAATTGCCATTGTTCCAAAACTCCAAGTACATACGATTGATCTTTCAATGGATCTACTGCGCGCTTGAGTAATACCCCACAATCAGTGGTTTCTAATTTCGCATAATGCCCTGTGCAGACAGCATCAAATCCAAGTGCGAGTGCGCGATCGAGCAGTGCTGAAAACTTGATTTTTTCATTGCACCGTAAACAAGGGTTCGGTGTTCTTCCTTCAGAATATTCAGAGAGAAAATCTTCAACAACACCTTGGTGAAATTCTTCGGCCATATCCCACACATAAAAAGGAATACCTAAGACATCTGCAGCACGTCTTGCATCACGAGAATCTTCAAGGGAGCAACACCCGCGCGCACCTGAACGGTAGGACTGAGGGTTGGCAGACAGGGCAAGATGTACCCCCGTGACCTCGTGCCCCGCCCGTACTGCACGTGCCGCTGCCACGGCGGAGTCCACTCCCCCTGAGAGTGCCGCAAGAATCTTCATGCGCCTATTCTCTCAAGAAGTCCTGACTGTAGTTTTTCCCGCCCGACGGGCTCTTGCAACTATCTCTGGTAACAAATCAACAACAGTTTGGGCTTCTTCAATCGTCGATTGCCTACCGAAGGAAAATCTGAGCGCGCCAATCGCTTCGTTGTCACGAAGTCCCAGCGCGAGTAACACATGTGAAGGCTGGGCAATACCAGCGGTGCACGCAGATCCGGTCGAACACGAAACGCCAGCTGCATCAAGCAACATCAAAAGAGCATCACCCTCGGCACCTTCGAAACAAAAATGCGCATTGCCAGGAAGTCGTGACGTTCTATCACCCATCAATTTCGCACCTTCGACATGTGCTTCTACACCCTTGATAAATTCATCTCGGATTTCGCTTACACGTTTTGCATACTCTGCTTGGTTTTTCACAGCACTTTCAATTGCCGTTCCAAGTCCTGCAATCAGATGCGTTGGAAGTGTGCCGGAACGTATTTCTCGCTCCTGTCCACCGCCATGAATAATCGGAATAGCCTTCAATTCTCGTTTCAAAATTAAGGCGCCGATACCCATTGGCCCACCGAGTTTGTGCCCACTAATTGTCATTGCATCAATTGGGTAGGCATCAAAACGCACAGGAAGTGAACCAACTGCTTGCACGGCGTCTGTGTGAAAAAGGATTCCATGCTCTGATACGAGATGTGCAATCTCTTCAATTGGTTGAATTGTGCCAACCTCATTATTCGCCCACATCACACTCACGAGCGCAATTTCATCTTCGTGTTGAAGAATCAAGGATTCAAGTTTCACCAGGTCAATTCGTCCAAGTTCATCAACTGGTGCAAGTATGAGTGTCGCTTGCTTTGATGCCTCTAACCAGAGTGCTGGATCTAAGACTGCGTGATGTTCAATTGAACTGACGATAACGATTCGTTTCTTTGGATCAAGTTGCTGTGCGTACCAAACTAAACCCTTTATCGCCAGATTGTTCGCTTCCGTGCCTCCTGCAGTAAAAATCACTTCATTTGCTCTGCAGTGAAGTGCATCAGCAATTTGCTCGCGCGCTATCTCAACATCTTTTCGCGCTTGCCTGCCATGCGTATGCAAACTTGAGGGATTTCCCGTCTGTGAAAGTTCGCGAGTCATAACATCGATCACTTCAGGAAGGACAGCAGTTGTGGCAGCGTTATCTAAATAAATCCGCATCGAATGAAATGCTCACCTCTTCAAGCACGGTTTTGACCTGCTAATGCTAACCTGTCCGCGAGCGCCGTTGCATCGATTTGTCCGAAATTTGAGTAGTGTGCCCGATTGATG
>JBDLTY010000011.1:0-2784 GCA_039805585.1 Actinomycetota bacterium
GTCCCTTCTTTAACAAGGTGTTGCAGCAGTGGACGCCGCTGTGGCTCTGAGTCGTAATGCACACCATTGGCATAATGAATAAGCCCTAAACCATTCGTGATTACCTGCAGCGTTGGGCCGAAGGAGTCAGTTGGGCCCCCAATGTGCCAGCAAATAGAGCCAGCGCTCACACCTGCGAGCACTGCGCCACGTTCATATGCGGTTCGTATGTGGGTATCAACACCATGCAATTTCCACAGGGCAAGCAGATTTGCAACAGAACCACCACCAACCCAGATGAGATCGGCACGAGAGATGATCTTTTCAATGTCACCTGTAGGTTGGGTAAAAAGTGAGAGATGTTCAACATCACAGTTCAGTTCATTCACGGCCTGATAACTGCGCGTCAAGTATCCAGTGTCATCGCCACTTGCAGTCATGATAAACAAGATACGCGGACGCTCTTTTTCAGTCAGTTCCATAGCCCGCAGAAATGTATTCCCTGGCTTTGAAACGTTGAATCGCCCTGTGGGAATAAATCCACCAGAAGTTGCCATGATGTAACGAGCCATATTATTTCCCTAACTTGTGTTGTATCCGTTGAGCGACTTTGACTCCACTAGCCATGGCTCCTTCAATCGACGTTGACGTTGTCCAGTCGCCAGCGACGTACACATTGTCCAGTATCTCAGTGTCAATATCTCTAGTTACGGCTTGATTGAGAGCGTTTTTAACGTGAATAACTTCCACAACCTGCCAGGTATCAGTATTCGTCTGATGTAACACTGCAAGGTGCTCCCTGATTTTCTGCTCGGTAGCAGGTGATGAATCTGAGGTGAGGGTAGAACTTGAAATCAAATGCTGACCTTTTGGTGCGTAACCGGAACTTACATCCGAAAGCACAACAGAGTTGATGAGTGGTCCGCGCGAGGGATCGCTATCAACATGAAGCAGAGCCGGTATTCGATTCTCAGAAAGCCATGAAGCACTGTGATACCACGTCGTTACCTCATGAAAGTCAGGCGTTGGAATGCCGAAGTGTTCGTTCACGAAACCTGAGTCAGTTGCAATCACTACTGCATCGAAATCTGAACGTCCATACGCTGTGATGAGGGACGTCTTATCAATTCCCAGAATTGGTGTTTCAAGATGAATTGTTGTGTGCTGTAGTGATGAAGCAAGTTGCATTGGAATTTGATGCATTCCACCGTATGGAACAGTGGGTCTTCCGATTACAAAATACTTTAAGACAAAATCAAGAAAAGATTTTGATGCTGTGAGCTTTGAGTCAAGAAACACTCCCTGTAGAAAAGGATTTAATACCTTCCAAATAAAGTCTTCACTCAACCCAAGATTTCGAAGCGCATCAACAGCCGAAATTTCATCGTGATCACCCTGGGTTTGAAGGCAACGTAGGGCATACAGAGCAAAGCGAATGAAATCGGCAGGGAATTGAAAGCCCCTTACCATTTTCAGGAGCATTTTCGGATCGCGGAGTGGATTTGCGAGTATGAAATCCTTCTCGTCTAATGCAATTTTGACGCCAGCACTGAATGCTCGTAGGTCAAGTTTCTCATAATTCAAGAGGCTTCTAGCGGTTGGATAAGCGGGGTTGAAAACTTGAAATCCTTCATCCAGAATAAAACCGTCGATGTTTCGACTCGATACCCTTCCACCTACTTGGTTCTTGGCTTCGAAAATCGTGACTGCAAAACCAGCAGATTCCAGTGTTCTTGCCGCTGAAAGCCCCGCAAGACCTGCGCCAACAATTCCAATTGATGGTGTATTCACCATCACAATCTACTCACAAGCAGGTTATCTAACTTCACGAGTTCAAAGCTTTGAAGTTTGCTTTACTCATGCCTTCAAATTTGGGACGATTGCAATACAAAGTGAAAATGCAACAATGGAAAATGCCAATCGTTGTGGCACTCGTATCAATCAGCGCAATCGCACTCGCGTGGTCGAACTCCCGAATTGAACAACGTGATGCTCTATCACTTGCCTCAATGAGCCCAACTGACGTTACGTCAACACCAACTGCCACACCAATTGACGTAGACTTTCAACTCATTCTGTCTCAACTTGATAAGCGAAGGTTTCAGGCATTCAATGCTCGAGATATGCAAGTCTTACGAACTGTCAATGAACCAGATTCACCACAAGCACTCAGAGATGAGACGCTTATGCGAAAGATTCTCTCTGAGGAGTTAGATGTTCAAATTGCTTCATCAACGATCATTTCAGTAGACGTCAAGTCGGAGCAGCGGCAAGCCAAACGTGTACGGCTACTGGTTGTGGATTTACTTCAGGAGGAGAAGAGATATTGGAACGTCACACTCTCACAAGATGACTATGGGCAGTGGCGATTTTTTGACGTTACGAGAGCTCAGCCTTCAACGCACTAGTTAAGTCATTGTGAGCAAAAACGAATCCAGCCTGTTGTAGCCGCTCTGGAAGCACTCGGGAACTTGCCAAGATATCGGATGAAAACTCTCCGAGTGCAATTTTTAGGGCAAGGCTTGGTACGGGCAAAACGGCTGGCCTTCGTAGGAATTTTGCCAATATTTTTGTGACTTCACGATTTGTCAGTGGCTGTGGAGACGTGAGGTTCACAGGACCGGAGATTTTGGCATGGAGTAAAAATTCAATTGCTCGGATTTCATCAGTCATCGAAATATACGACCAGAATTGTTTGCCAGATCCAAGTGGCCCGCCTAGCCCCACCTTAAAGATTGGCAAAATTTTTGCAAAAGCGCCGCCGTGTTTTGAAATCACTAATCCAGTGCGCAGAGTCGTAACAAT
>JBDLTY010000012.1:0-16717 GCA_039805585.1 Actinomycetota bacterium
CAACGACTGGAGAGATCCAGACTGCATCGAAGCCCGCATTGATGTTCCAAGAACCCGCACTCTACCCATGGTTAACAGCAAGTCGAAACGTCGAACTCGTCATGCAACTTCGAGGTGTTGATAAAGAAACTCGCCGAGCCAAAGCAGCAGAGTTGCTGGGCCTTGTGCATCTTGAAAACGCGATGAATCTGCGACCACACGAGCTATCGGGTGGTATGCGACAACGCGTCGCACTAGCCCGAGCCCTTGCTCAAGAGGGGTCAGTGCTCTTGATGGATGAACCTTTTGCTGCGCTAGACGCGGTGACTCGAGATATCTTGCATGAGGAACTTATTCGAGTTTGGAAAGAGACCTCCTCAACAATTGTCTTCGTCACACACAATGTTCGAGAAGCAGTTCGTCTTGGTCAAAAAGTATTGCTGATGTCATCTCGACCGGGAAGAATCATTAAGGAGTGGGAAGTAAATATTGCTGAACCTCGAAGAATTGAAGATGAAGCAGTTTCCAAGTTAGCCGGAACTATCACACACGAATTACGAAGCGAGATTAGTCGACATGCCAAACAGTAATCCAGCATCAACAACAGATCTGAAGAGCCTTGAAGCAGGTCTTGATTCACTACAACTTGAATCCCAGAAACGCGCCAAGCCCAATCTTTTCAAGCGAGTAGCACCGCCATTTCTGGCCTTCGCACTTGTACTAGGGCTTTGGCAATTAGCCTTTCAACTGAAACTTCAACCAGACTGGATCTTGCCTTCACCTCAAATGGTGTTTGACGCCTTGAAATTGCAATCGGAAAACGGGATCGTGATTGAGTCGTTCTTCAATTCCTTGAGACGAGGCATCACTGGGTTCATCATCGCAGTCATCCTCGGAACAATCATCGGCCTCATTGTTTCTCGATCTCGTGTCGTAAAAAACACTCTCGGCCCAGTTCTTGCAGGATTGCAACAGATGCCATCAGTTGCCTGGGTTCCCGCTGCAATCATCTGGTTTGGTCTTACTAACACAACCATTTATGCAGTTGTTTTGCTCGGAGCAGTCCCGTCAATTGCGAATGGATTAGTTGCTGGCATCAATCAGATACCACCGCTTTATCTGAAGGTTGGCAAAGTCATTGGAGCGCGGGGTTTTCAAACGGTGCGCCATATTCTTTTGCCGGCAGCCCTGCCTGGATATCTGGCTGGCCTTGAACAGGGATGGGCATTTGCATGGCGATCGCTGATGGCCGCAGAGCTCATTGCGATTTCTCCACAACTTGGAGCAGGGCTAGGACAATTACTCGAAATGGGCCGAGTACTTGGCGACATGTCGCTCGTAATGGGTGCGATATTACTGATTTTCATTGCAGGTGTGCTTATTGAAAGAATTGGTTTCGCTCCAATCCGTGCGCACATTCTTCGAAATCGAGGACTTGGTTAGTTGAGTGGGGTGCTTTGCACAATCCTGCGATAATCAGGGTGTGCAAATCTCCGCCCGCGTCGACTATGGAGTGCGAGCTCTTTTGGTGCTTACAGACCAGCACCATGCTGATGAAAAGAGCGTTCTAAAAATCGAAAGTATTGCAACAATGCAAGATATCCCGTTGAAGTTTCTCGAGAGTATTTTGATTGCATTAAAGCATGCTGATATCGTGACAAGTGTCAGAGGAAAAGAAGGTGGCTACCGTTTAGCCCAAACACCAGATGCTGTTTCGATTGCTGATGTTATGCGCGCACTTGAAGGCCCACTTGCAGCAGTCAGAAGCGAACGTCCAGAGTCAACTGAATATGACGGTGTGGCTGAGCATTTGAAAGAGGTGTGGGTAGCAACTCGCGCAGCCCTCCGTTCAGTACTTGAGGCCATTTCGTTAGAGGATGTGTATCGAGGGGAATTACCTAAGCACGTCACAAAGTTGCTTTCAGACAAAGACGCCTGGGTTCGAAGGTAAACGTCAAGAGCCTCGTACTATTCGCAGATGAGTTGGATTCTTTGGTTACTTGGTGTTGTCGTAATCGCAGTCTTTTCACTTGTGGCAATCGGCGCATTTGGCCAGATTGCTGACGAAGAAATACTGGATGAAAACGTTGAATACAAACCCGGAATGAAATTACCACTCAGCGTGCTGGGGTATCGAAAAGATGTTGTTGATCGCCTTTTAGAGCGTGCCTATAACGACAACTTGCGCAACAAACATGACTAAGTTACATCCTGAATCTTTACAAGCAAGAAATGAAGTAGGGAAATTCCTCAAGGAACATGCCAGTCCAGGGCAACGACTATTACTTGCTGTATCTGGTGGATTTGATTCATTGGCTCTGGCTCATATGGTTATGCATTTTCAAGAGGAAGTTGGATATCTTGTATCAGCATTAACTGTGGACCACGCACTTCAAGAGCAATCTGCCCAGTGGACGAAAGCGACAGTAGAGCGATTGAACAACTTAGGAATAGATGCAACAAGTGTCATGGTCAAGGTAGATCTTCAATCAGCTGAAGGACTTGAAGCGGCAGCTCGCGCAGCACGTTACGAAGCACTCGAGAAACACGCAGCATTCATTGGCGCAGAAGCAATTCTGCTTGCTCATACACTCGATGATCAGGCTGAAACTGTATTGCTGAGACTGGCACAAGGCGGCTCAACAAATTCGATTGCAGGCATGCGAGCCGTTTCACAGAACCTTTGGCGACCACTTCTTGGTGTTCGGCGCAACGTCTTGCGTGAATACCTTACGCAGCATCACATCGATGCGATAGATGATCCACAAAACTATGACCGGCGCTTCACACGAGTAAGAGTTCGACAGGAGCTTCTCCCACAATTAATTGACGTGCTAGGAAAAGATGTTGTTGGGACGCTAGCCACAACAGCAAAACTTGCCGGTCTTGATTCCGATGCCCTTGAAGTTCTCACCGACACTCGATTTGCTGAAGTTATCACTGAAAACGCAGTTGATTGCGAAAAGTTACGACAAGAGTTACCGGCGTTTCAGTATCGAATTGTTTATCGTTGGCTGAAAAGTATTGGCAGTATGCGCCAAAGTTTTGAGCATGTTGAATTAACCGTGCGTTTAGCCAATCAAAATCAGATGAAGGGACCAATTCGGGTACCAGGTCTCGAAATTCATAAGGAGTCAGGCACACTTCGGGCAGTGAGGAGACCGCATGGATAGCAAAGACGTGATAAACGATTTAACGAAGATTCTGCTGACTGAAAAAGAGATTTTGGCCAGACTCGAAGAGTTGGCACGTGAAATCGAATCTGATTATGAAGGCAGAGATCTCCTCCTCGTTGGTGTGTTGAAAGGTGCAACTATCCTGATGTCTGATCTCACCCGTGCTCTAAAACGACAAGCTGAGGTTGAATGGATGGCAGTTTCTTCTTACGGATCTGGGACGAAATCATCAGGTGTGGTTCGGATTTTAAAAGATCTTGATGCGGACATCACCAATCGAAATGTTCTCATCGTCGAAGACATCTTGGATTCAGGACTTACGCTCTCCTGGTTACAGTCAAACTTGAAGTCCCGAAATGCAGCCTCAGTTGAAATCTTGACCTTGTTGCGAAAACCAGAAGCAGTAAAAATCGCTGTTGATGCGCGCTATGTTGGATTTGATATCCCGCCAGAATTTGTGGTCGGCTATGGGCTTGATTACGACGAAAAATACCGAAACCTGCGAGATATTGGCGTACTTTCCCCAGCCGTCTACTCGTAAAGCAGACCGCGCCTGAACGAGGTAGCCTTTACCTCCTATGACACTCAAGCGTTTCTTTCGGGGCCCATTCATCTGGATTGTGGGCATATTCATCTTTTTCATTATTGGTTCACAACTTGTTGCAAGTGCGAACGCGCCAACCAGGGTCAGTACCTGGGAGGCGATTTCAGCTATTGAAACCGGCAAGGTTCAAGAAGCGGTTGTTCGCGATCGCGATCAAATTCTGATTTTGACGTTGAACGATGGAACTGTGATCGAAAGTGATTTCCTGGCAGATCAAGGAATTGTCATTGTTGATGCATTGAGTGAAGCACAGGCAAATGGTGGATTGCCCGGTGGCTACAACGTAGAAGTACCTCGAGACAATCTCTTCTTCACACTGCTCATCAATATCTTGCCATTCTTACTCTTGATATTCCTCATTTTCTTCTTTATGGGTCAAATGGGTGGCGGTTCTCGTGCAATGTCATTTGGTAAATCACGTGCAAAGCCGCTCAACAAGGACATACCAAAAACAACATTCGCTGATGTTGCTGGCGCTGATGAAGCTGTTGAAGAATTACATGAAATCAAAGAATTCTTAGAGAATCCAAAGCGTTTCCAAGCAGTTGGTGCCAAAATACCAAAAGGTGTTTTGCTCTATGGTCCACCGGGAACTGGTAAAACTCTGCTAGCTCGCGCAGTAGCAGGTGAAGCAGGAGTGCCGTTCTTTTCAATTTCTGGTTCAGACTTTGTTGAAATGTTTGTTGGTGTTGGTGCAAGTCGAGTTCGAGACCTCTTTGAGCAAGCAAAACAAAATGCACCAGCGATAATTTTCGTTGATGAAATCGATGCCGTTGGACGCCAACGAGGCGCAGGTCTTGGTGGTGGGCATGATGAGCGCGAACAAACCCTCAATCAATTGCTCGTTGAAATGGATGGCTTCGAAGTTGCAGGTGGCGTTATTTTGATTGCTGCCACAAACCGCCCAGACATCTTGGATCCAGCACTGTTGCGACCTGGACGATTTGATCGACAAATTGGAGTGAGCGCACCCGATTTGCATGGCCGTGAACACATTTTGAAAGTGCATTCGAAAGGTAAACCACTTGCTGCGGATGTCGATTTGAATGCTGTTGCAAAGCGCACACCTGGATTTACTGGTGCAGATTTAGCAAATGTGTTGAATGAAGCAGCCTTACTAACAGCGCGAAGCAATCAACAATTGATTAGTAACACAATTTTGGATGAAGCAATTGATCGAGTCATTGCTGGGCCTCAAAAGCGCACACGTGTCATGAGTGATCAAGAGAAACTCATCACTGCATATCATGAAGGCGGACATGCGTTAGTTGCAGCAGCAATCCCAGGTGGCGATCCTGTCCACAAAATCACAATCCTGCCTCGAGGTCGTGCACTTGGCTACACAATGGTGTTACCAGATCAGGATAAGTACTCAGTAACACGCTCGCAGATGCTTGGACAACTTGCCTACATGCTCGGGGGACGAGCCGCAGAGGAACTGATCTTCCACGACCCAACAACAGGCGCTGCAAACGATATTGAAAAAGCCACCTCGCTTGCACGCGCCATGGTGACGCAATACGGCATGACAGAAAAACTTGGTGCTGTGAAATACGGTCAGCAAGGTGGCGATGTGTTTCTTGGCCGCGACATAGGTCATCAACGGGATTATTCTGAAAGCATCGCTGCCATCATTGACGATGAGGTTCGAACACTCATTGATATTGCACACCGTGAAGCCTATGAAGCGCTCGTTGATAATCGAGATCTTCTCGATGCACTTGTGTTGGAGTTGCTTGACAAGGAGACACTCGGCAAAGAAGACATTGCTCGGCTCTTTGAAGGATTGAAGAAGCGACCAGAACAACCGGCATGGACAGGTTCCGAGCAGCGAAAACCAAGCGCTATCCCACCTGTTCAATTCCCGCCTTCAAGTGACGCTCCCGCTTCATAGTCATGGAAATCTTTGGCATACTCAATGTCACGCCAGATTCGTTCAGTGATGGTGGTCGTTTTCTCAACATAGATGCGGCACTTCAGCACGCCGAAGAACTGGTGAAAGCAGGCGCAACAGTCATCGATGTTGGTGGTGAATCCACCAGGCCCGGGGCATTACCAATTACTGTTGAAGAAGAAATCCTTCGCGTCAAAGATGTTGTCCAAGCCCTGACGTCTTCTGGAATCAAAGTATCACTGGATACTTCGAAAGCAAAAGTTGCTGAGATGGGACTTGGCCTTGGTGTGCACTATGTCAATGATGTAACAGGTGGACTAGGTGATTCGGCAATGCTCCCACTACTTGCATCAACAAACTCGGATGTGATTTTGATGCATTGGCGAGGCCCATCCAATGTCATGGATTCACTTGCAAACTATGACGATGTTGTCAAAGAGGTCATGCTTGAATTGCAAGCACGATTAGAGGCAGCAGAAAATGCAGGAATAAGTCGAGAGAAAATCATAATTGATCCAGGATTTGGGTTTTCAAAAAATCCTGAACACAATTGGCAGATTCTCTCCCAGATAGATACCTTTGAAGAGTTACATCCTCGCGTTCTCGTCGGTGTTAGCCGTAAACGTTTTTTGAAGGACATTTCAAACGAACCTGACGAAACTACCGCAGATCTTGTTACGGCAGCGATTTCTGGATTTTGTTACCTGTGGAATGTCTGGGGCGTAAGAGTTCACAATGTTGAAATGACAAAGCAAGTTGTAGAGACGTTCGAGCGAATCGATAAGGCGACTTCATGAAAAAGGATTATGTGGAAATTCGAGGAGTTCGAGCCCACGGATTTCATGGCCTTTTTGAGTCAGAGCGGCAAGAAGGTCAAGAGTTCGTTGCTGACGTAAAGCTCTATCTTTCGCTTCGAGAAGCAGGACTACAAGATGTGGTTGCACTAAGCGTCAATTACGCTGACGTTGCCGTCGAAATTGAAAAAATCATTATCGGAAAACCCTTCCAACTCATTGAGACGCTAGCAGAAGCGATTGCAACACGCTGCCTAAATTTCGAAAACGTTGAAGCAGTACGAGTAAAAGTTCATAAACCACACGCTCCAATTGCTGTGGCTTTTGACGATGTTGCAGTCTCCATCTACCGCGAACAATCATGAGGCGAATTTGTTTGAGTCTTGGAGCAAACCTAGGAGATGCTCCCGAAACATTGCGTGCGGTTGTCACTGACCTTTTTGTTGAAGAAAAGATTACGAATATTCAAGTTTCATCTATGTATGAAACGGTCCCAGTGGGTGAGGTCGAGCAACCAAATTTCTATAACCTTGCCATCGTTGCTGAAACGAGTTTAAAGCCGCTAGAGCTTTTGGACTACCTGCAAGGGCTCGAAACGCGCTACGGCAGAGAGAGGAATCTTCACTGGGGTCCAAGAACTCTCGATATTGACATCATTGATTACGAAGGCGAGCAGTTGCAACATGAGCGATTAACTCTCCCGCATCCACAGGCGCACCTCCGGGGATTTGTTGTGGTACCGATTGCAGAACTGTCTTCGAAAATAGTTTTACAGGGTAAAACACTCAAAGAACTTCTTACCACTCTCGATACTTCAGGGGTCAAAAAACTTGAGGATGAGATATGAAGCGAACCTCAGTAAGCCTCATCTTGCTCTTAGCAATGAGCACCCTTATCGTGAGTGGGGGATTAGCCTTCTTACTTTACGCATCGATCGATTTCATTATTCCTATCAGGATTGGCGGGATATTTGGTCTTTCTGTTGGGATGATTTTTTCCTGGACACTTTATTTCTCGCTTCGAAATCGCTTTCCTCGAATAGAAAAAGTTGGAGATGAAGTCAAAGTGCTTCGAGCAAAGAACCCACTACCTCAATTGATTGCTGCGAGGGTAAGTGTTGTGGCACTTTCAATAACTCGAGCCTCTGCACTTGTGCTTGGATTCTATGTTGGGATTTGCCTTTGGGCTCTGACTCGAGGTGCTGTCGACTATATCCAAGATATCGCGCTTCTTGCAGCTATTGGTGCATTGTTGTCTTTTGCAATACTGATATCAGGTGTATTTCTGGAGAGACTTTGCTCGCCGCCGTCAGGCGATGCTCTTTCCAAGTCCGAGCAAACGACGTAGTCCAAGGACACACAGCAACCACACACTCATCATCAGAAGAGCACTGGCGATTGATCCTGAAAGTTCTGCAGCAGGGGCAGTGAAGATTGCACTGCTTGGAAGGGCGGCATTTTCATATCCAACAATCAGCAGCCCAAAAGCATTATTCGCTAAGTGAGCGCCGATTGCAATTTCTAAACTTCCAAAGAGATAGGCTGCAAATCCCCAAGCAAAACCGATACTCCCGTATACCAGTAGTGCCGCTGCATAGTCATCGTTGACCTCAGGGTTTGCAAGATGAAGAGATGCAAACATGAGTGATGTCAAAATATTTATCACAAAAGGATTCTTCATTACTTTACTCAACGTTTGAGCAAGGAATCCTCGAAAAAAGAGTTCTTCTGCTGTGGTTTGAATTGGAAGTAGAAACATCAGCACAACTAAAGCGGGAAGAAAGACTTTGATGTCGAAGGTATAGGCCAAAGAATCTGGATCTATGAGTCGTCCAACCATTGCAAAACTACTGATGATTACGAGCCAAGTCACTGCACCAATAAGAATCTGTGCAACATCGAGTTTAGGTCTCGATGTTATAAGTGTTCGAAATGGGCGTTTGACAATTCTGCAATGAAGAATTAATCCCAGGAAGAACGGTACGAAGGCAATTAAGCCAATCAGATATTCAGACCAAGCTGTTTCGATGTTGCCAAATACCACTACGAAAAGAACGGTGATAACCCCACCGACCCCAATCCAAAGGCCAACGATGGCTAGAAAGCTTACAAAGATGCGATCCCACGACTCACGACTTCCGCGATTTGGAAAAAGGTAGTTAGCCATAGACTTCTGGATTTTCCGCACGATGACGCAGATCAATGTAGTTACAACTTGAGCAATTCATACTGCGCTTAGGTGCGGTAGGGGAAGTGACGATATCCAAGAACTTCGTCAACGTCGTACTGAAGGTATTCGGGTCACGCTTAATTTCAAACCACTTCACCAGGATTGGAAGTGCTGGTGATTCACTTTGTTCCACGGCAGTTTCGGTTCGCCACGTAAGAATGCCCATTGTTGATACTTCGATTGGTTTTCCAGATTGTGGATGTTCAAGCGAGTACGCGTAGGCTTCTAATTGAGGAAGGTAAAAGTCAGCGCTATCTCGATCACTTCCAGTGAACTTGCAATCAACAATGGCATATCGGCCATCTGCCATCTCAATGAGTAAGTCATATTTCCCATTGATGTAGAACTTCGTACTTTCCCCACGATGCTCAAGGTTGATTGACGTCACCCATTCATTGCGGGAATGAATTCGCGCACCTTGAAACATTGGGTGGATTGCATCGGCCGGCCGGACTTCATAAAAGGATTCCTGGATATCTGCAAGGGCACTGACAAGTGGCATATTCATTGGAATCTTGACATCATGCTGATAGTTCAGCCAGAGACATCGAGGACAAGCCGAGAGGTTATAGGTGAGGTCACTTGGGCGAATAGCGAGACGAACCATACCCCGACTCTAGTTGAGATGTGGATGTCAGGAATGTGCCTAAGATTAAGACCCTAAGGAGAAAAACCGTGATTCCAGAGAACTTTGATCCATCCACCTTTGACCCCCGTGAGGCGACTGAGGAGGTCTGCTGGGCAGCCTTGCCACTGGTATCGGGCTCAATCAAGGCAGGAACACTCTTTACCTTAGGAAATTTCGCCTATCAGCGTGAAGACTATGGGCAGGCTTCAGTCTTGGCAGATCAAGCGGCAGATGTGTGGCAGAGTCAAGGAAATGACTCAGAGGCCGGCTCGTGTCGAATGAGCTCAGGCCGGGCTCTGATGCGCTCTGAGGATTATGAAGAAGCAGAAGAACGATTTAGCGAAGCATCAAAGATATTCGCGGATAATGGCGATGAAGCTGAACAAAGTCACGCCCTTTTAGCGCTCGGCGAGATTGCCAATATCCAAGATGAAATAGACCTTGCAGTTTCCTATTTTGATCAAGCATTCAGTTTGGCAAGTGCAATTGGTGAGCAACAAATCATGCAATATGCACTGAGGGAACTCGGCGCTATCAAAGCGCAGCAATCTCAACACCAAGTAGCAATTGACTATTACTCTCAGGCGTATCAGATTGCGACTGAACTTCATTCAAGTCGTGAAGCGGCGAGTTTGAAGGATGATATCGCAGCGAGCCTCATTGAACTTGAACAGTACGAGGCGGCTTATCACGAATTGGCAATTGCTCGCGATTTGTCGATCTTAATGCAAGATGATTGGCCAACTACCCAGCGTGGACTCATGATGTCACTTTGCTTACGCAGGCTTGATCGTCACGATGAGGCAATCGACATTGCCCATCAAGTGAAAGAAATAGCAATCAACGGCAGAAACCCCATGGCCGCAGCACTTGCCGATGCAGAAATCGGTTACGCAATGATGTCAACTGGACTCTATCGTGAGGCGTTTACTTACTTGCATTCAGCGAGAAATGTGCTTGACTTAACAGGTAAGACTCGAGATGCGATTATGGTTGATTTAGCGGCAGCCCAGTGTTCGATAGAACTTGGGGATATGTTTGATGCCCAAATGCGATTGAATCGCGCCACTTCGGCTGCATTGAAATTCAACAAGAGCGCTGAAGGCGATGAGATTGATTTTGATTCAAGCACATCAGTTTTCTATCAAGTTGCTACATTGATAAAGGCAAAACTTGCCCTCATGCAAGATCCCATGATTGACGAATCTCTTGTTGAGAAACAATTCAGCGAATTTCTGAAGTTCTCCAGAGCCGACGTCAAAACTTACAACGTTGAAACAATGCATTCTATATTTGCGACGCAAATCCAGTTGTTGACTCAGCCAAGTTTTCCTGAACCACTCTCGCCTCGAGCAGTATTACTCGAAGAGAGAATCACCGATATGTTGAAGTGGGATGCAATCGCAACTGATTTTGTTACTCAAGGTTTTCTCTATTTTCACTTGGCCCGACTTCAACAAGATCAAGCCGCTCAAAATGAACTCTTGGTCAAAGCATTCACCTTCTTTGCGATTACTCACAACACTGAAGGCAGTGAAGCCATCGCATCCTGGCTTGATTCCAAACCTCAGACAATCTGACCCATTGCTGAAGGCGACCCAATAGTCATCTAAGATTCGCTCGCCCTTTGGGTATGGCCAGGTAGCTCAGTTGGTACGAGCGTCCGCCTGAAAAGTGGAAGGTCGACAGTTCGATCCTGTCCCTGGCCACGAGTTTGGTGGGTACGGCCGGATTGCGTACGCTTTGCCCCCGTCCGCCCCCATCGTCTAGAGGCCTAGGACGTCGCCCTTTCACGGCGGTAACGCGGGTTCGAATCCCGTTGGGGGTACGCTTTAGCAGGCCGAAAGGCCCCGTAGCGCAGTTGGTTAGCGCGTCGCCCTGTCACGGCGAAGGTCGCGGGTTCGAGTCCCGTCGGGGTCGCACAGACGTTCATTTTGCGTTAACTTTTCTCTGGCAAGGTACTCATATGACAAGCGACCTACAATCCGATCGATATCTCGATAGAGAGATGTCCTGGCTTGCCTTCAATCGTCGGGTATTAGACCTCGCACAATCCGAGGAACTTCCGCTGTTAGAGCGATTGCGCTTTGTTTCCATTTTTACGAGTAACCTCGATGAATTCTTTATGGTCAGGGTTGCTGGGCTAAAGCGACGAATCGCTGCAGGTATTGCAACTCGCTCAGTGACTGGAAAACTTCCGCGTGACTTACATAAAGAAGTAATTGAAAAAAGTCGAGAACTATCCCTTCTGCAAAGTGAGTACTTGCATTCAACTTTACTTCCAGCTCTTGCCGATGAGGGAATTCGAATTATTCGCTGGAGTGATGTGAGCGGTGAAGATAAGGCTCGACTCTCTTCCTGGTTCAAACAACGAGTCTTTCCGGTGTTAACCCCACTTGCGGTCGATCCATCCCACCCTTTTCCCTATATTTCTGGTCTTTCACTTAATCTTGCTATCTCAGTAAAAAATCCACTAACCAAGCAGGTCTTGTTTGCGCGAGTGAAGATCCCGCCGATGCTTGAGCGCTTAGTGAGAGCGTCAAATACCGACTATGACTTTGTTCCACTTGAAGACGTCATAGCAGCGCATCTAGATTTGCTATTTCCCGGCATGGAAATATTGCAACACCACACGTTCCGAGTCACCCGAAACGAAGATGTTGCAGTTGAAGAAGACGATGCAGAAAATTTGCTCGCAGCTCTTGAACGCGAACTTCAACGTCGACGATTTGGTCCACCAGTTCGACTTGAAGTTGAACAGACGATGGACCATGAAATCCTTGAACTTTTACTCGAAGAACTCGAAGTTCACCCTGAAGAAGTTTTTCACCTTCCATGGCCTCTCGATCTTCGAGGATTGGAATCAATTTATCCAGTCAACCGCGACGACCTGAAATTCGCACCATTCGTGCCTCGAACAAGTAAATCACTCGACGTTGTTGAAAGTGCAAGTGAAGTGGATATTTTCGAAGCCATGCGTACTCTGAAATCTTGCTACATCACCCGTATGACTCCTTTTCCACGAGTGTTCAACGGTTCTTAGAACAAGCCGCGCAAGATCCACATGTTCTTGCCATCAAGCAGACGCTCTATCGCACGTCAGGTGATTCACCGATTGTCACTGCCTTGATTGAGGCCGCTGAATGGGGCAAACAAGTACTAGCGGTTGTTGAAATCAAGGCACGATTTGATGAGGAAGCAAACATTGAGTGGGCAAGAAAACTTGAGGAAGCTGGCGTTCACGTTGTCTATGGTCTTGTCGGGCTCAAGACTCATTCAAAACTGTCTATGGTGATACGAGAAGAAGGTGACGAACTTCGTCGATATGTGCATATCGGAACTGGAAACTACAATCCAAAAACAGCACGCAATTATGAAGATATTGGACTTCTTACCACGAATCCCGTTATTGCAGAAGATGTAGCAACGCTTTTCAATGTGCTATCAGGATATGCAGTTGGTGCGAGCTATCAGAACTTGCTAGTTGCTCCTGATGGTGTACGAAGTGGTCTCATCGAGCTTATCGAAAACGAAATTCAAAACCATGAGCGAGGACTTGCAAGCGGCATTCAAATGAAGTGCAACGCTATTGTGGATGAGGCAGTTATTGATGCTCTCTATCGTGCATCCAATGCTGGCGTGCATGTTGATCTTCTTGTACGAGGTATCTGTGCGCTGAAGCCCGGAGTTTCTGGCTTGAGTGAAAACATACAGGTAATTTCAATTTTGGGCAGATTCCTTGAACACAGTCGGCTGTACAGATTTGAGAACGCTGGCAAGCCAGTGACACTCATGGGTTCAGCGGATATCATGCATAGAAATCTTGATCGAAGGGTCGAGGCTTTAGTTGCTCTACAAGACAAGAAGCACTGTGACTACATCCAGAAATTACTGCGGGTAGCCTTCTCAGGTGAAGTCAATCACTGGAAGTTGATTGATGATGGCTCCTGGAAATTTGAAGTTGGCAAATCTGAACGCGCGCTTTTGAGAGATTATCAGGAACGACTTATGCTCCAACACACAGGATATGACGTCTTATTGTGAAAGAGATAATTAAGGCTGCAGGCGCCGTCGTTCTTCGTGGCAAAGGTAAATCAACTGAAGTCCTCGTTATTCATCGAACCATGAGAAATGATTGGAGCTTGCCAAAAGGAAAACTTGATCCCTTTGAGTATTGGTCGGCTGCGGCGGTCCGTGAAGTTGCAGAAGAAACAGGCTATTCAGTTCGACTTTCAGTTCCATTAACTCGAATTCGTTACAAAGTTCAGGACATGCAGAAGGAAGTTCGATACTGGCTAGCCCATCAAGTTTCTGAAGAGCAATCCTCACTCTGGCAGCCGAATCAAGAAGTAGACAAAGTTCGCTGGGTGAAAGCAAGCAAAGTGAACGGTCTACTGAGTTACAAGCACGATGTTGAAACAGTTCGAATAGCACTCGATCAACCAAGAAGAACCTCACCACTTGTGCTCCTTCGCCACGCAGATGCAATGAGTCGAAAGGAATTCAAGGAATCCTCGCCTGATACTCATGACATGCTCCGATCACTGTCCTTTGAAGGCATCTCACAAACCCCATACATTGCCGCAGCGCTCTCTGCTTTTGGCATCACAAATGCTTTTTCCTCGCCAGCCAAGCGCTGTGTTGATACCTTAGTTCCAAGTTTTATTACCGAGCGAGAACTGAAATTACAGGAATTGCTTTGGGAGAGTGAATCAAAGACAGAGCGCAAGCAATTACAACAATGGATTGAAACAATAGTGACGAATCCCGGAAGCACTGTCGTATGTGGGCATCGGCCGATGTTGCCTGAACTTTATAGAGCGATTGCAAATACCACCCAAACAAAAGAATTCTCACGAAAACTCGCTCCAGGTCATTTCGTGATATTTCATAGAAGTGTCAAGAAAAATAACACGATAAAGGAAAATCCTCGAATCATCCTTGATACGAGCAGTTAACGATAAACCTCAATACCTTTACCAATAGCCACAATTCCACTTGGAGTAGTTGTGTAGTGTTGGCGATCGGACTCGAGATCAATTCCAAGTTTTACGCCCGCTGGAACGAGTACATTCTTATCGAGAATCGCATTTCTAACCACCGCACCTCGTTCAACTCGAACTCCTGGAGAGAGTACGGAACCTTCGACGTACGCCCCTTCCATTATGGTGCAATCAACGGAAATGACTGAATATCGAACATGTGCTCCTGCAACTATTGAGCCTGCTCCAATGATGGATTCATGTGCAGTTCCGCCCTCTACAAATTTGGCTGGTGGCAAAGGTGGGATGTAACTCATGATGGGCCATTTGCTGTTATAGAGATTGAAAATCGGGTGAACACTGACAAGATCCATATGTGCTTCGTGGTAACTCTCAAGCGTTCCTACATCGCGCCAGTACCCTCGATCGCGATCAGTTGCTCCTGGAACACTGTTGAGTGCAAAGTCATAAACATAGGCTTCGCCTCTGTTCGTCAACATTGGAATGATATTGGAGCCCATATCGTGCATTGAGTTTTCATCTGCTGCATCCTCTAAGAGGGCATCAATGAGGGCGGTTGTTGTAAAGATGTAATTTCCCATAGAGACAAGCGACTCCAGAGGGGATGAGGCAAGTACAGGTGGTGTATCAGGCTTCTCCCAAAACTTCTTTATTTTCCCGCTGTCGTTTTCTGTTTCAATGACGCCAAAGTTTTTTGCGAGTTCCACCGGCTGTCTGATAGCCGCAACCGTAACAGACGCGCCAGTGCTGATATGAAAGTCAAGCATCTGACGAGGATCCATCCGGTACACGTGATCTGCGCCAAACACCATGACGTAATCGGGCTTCTCATCGTAAATGAGATTGAGTGATTGCAAAATCGCATCGGCACTTCCCGTATACCACCGCGGACCTAGACGTTGTTGCGCCGGCACTGGGGTGATGTAATCACCAAACATTGCTGATTGGCGCCAAGCAGTTGAGATATGTCGATCAAGTGAATGTGACTTGTATTGAGTCAACACACAGATGCGGCGAAAGCCTGCATTTGTAAGGTTCGAAAGGACAAAATCAATCAAACGGTACGACCCGCCAAAAGGTACTGCTGGTTTGGCTCTGTCAGCTGTCAGTGGCATGAGTCTCTTACCCTCGCCACCTGCGAGAACAATCCCTAAAACTCGTGGCGCAAATCCCATACACCAACCTTAGGGTGAAAGTAGCAATTCATCTAGGGTTCTCAGTGTGCAAATAGCTCTCATCACGCGTGAATTCCCACCAGAGATATACGGTGGTGCAGGCGTCCATGTTGCCCATTTGAGCCAAGAATTACAAAAGCACCTCGCGCTTGATGTTTATTGCATGGGAGATGCTCGTCCTGGTGCACAATCGTTCAAAATAGCATCCGGAAACAACTTCGCTTTTGAAGTCATGAGAACGAATATCGATATCGGTAAGGCTGTTTCGAGCGGTAAATATGACCTTGTTCATTCGCATACGTGGTACGCGAATTTGGCAGGGCAACTTTCCGCAATGGCTTTAGGTGTTCCACACATCATTACAGCACACTCACTTGAACCGATGAGGCCATGGAAACGTGAACAACTTGGAGCAGGATATGAGATTTCCTGTCAGATAGAGAAACAAGCATTTGAAAGTGCGAGCAAAATTATTGCTGTGAGTTTTGGAATGAAAAAAGACATTGAAGAGCACTACACAAACGTGAATCCATTAAACATTCAAGTGATTCATAATGGAATAGATCCAAGCGTGTATAAACCAACTCATGATCCAGAGGTTTTGCTCAAATACGGCATCGCACTGGACACACCAATTGTTCTATTTGTCGGACGCATTACGCGACAAAAAGGATTACAGCATTTATTAAACGCAGTCAAGAACATTGAAGCTCATGCTCAGATTGTCATCGCAGCATCATCGCCAGATGATGAGGAAATTGGAAATTCAATTCAAAGTCAAATATTGCATCTCCAGGAAACAAGTACCCATTCACTTATCTGGATTAATCAGCATATTCCGCGAAGCGATTTGCTGGTTCTCTATAGTGAAGCAACAGTCTTTGTGTGTCCATCAATTTATGAACCACTTGGAATTGTGAATCTTGAAGCAATGGCATGCCAAACTCCTGTAGTTGCAAGTTCCGTTGGTGGCATTCCAGAAGTGGTGGCACATGATGTCACCGGTCTCTTGGTGAAATACGACCCAAATAACACTGAGGAATTTGAATCGAATTTGGCAAACCACATCAATACCTTGCTTTCGAATCCTGTGCTTGCCCGTGAAATGGGAATGCGGGCCCGCGATCATGTTGTCGATAATTTCGATTGGGCACGGATTGCTCGAAATACTATCGAGCTGTACCAGTCTGTGGTTTCACCATGAGTCAAGTAAGAAACCCTCTTAAGGGTTACCT
>JBDLTY010000013.1:0-4122 GCA_039805585.1 Actinomycetota bacterium
AAGGACCTGACCGGCTGACCATCAAGAAGAATGTCTCCTGATGTTGGTTCATAAAATCTTTCCATCAAACCGAAAATGGTTGATTTACCTGCACCTGATGGGCCAACAATTGCAACTCTTGATCCCCGCTTAATCTTGAATGAAACTCCTTTGAGCACTTCTTTTGGTTCACTGACTGTGGTAACACCCTCATCATTTGTTTCAGTTCTCACTGGATAACTGAACTTAACTTTCCGAAATTCAATAGCAATATCGTTCACTGCTTTGCGGGTAGACGGTAATGCTCTTTCATGATCACTATCTTCTAGCGGTAGATCAAGAATCTCTTGAATACGAGCCAGTGCACCGAGTGCTGATTGAACCGACGAATATGCGCTAAAGAATTGAACGACTGGGCGAATCATCAGAAACATCAAAAGAATGAAGGTGACGAGTGATGCAACTTCAGTTTCACCAGTTGCAACTCTGTATCCGCCAACTCCAAGCACAACGACAAATGCTCCATTAACTGCAAGTCCGCCAATAGGAGTTATCCAAGCGTTGATACGAGCAATTTTGACTCCTTCGCCAAATGCCTCCTCGGCAGCTTTTTCGATCTGTTCTGTTTCCCTGGTTTCTGCTCTCGCTGCGCGAATAGTTCTCACCGCCGATAAAGCTCTATCCACACCTGCCGACATTGCACCGACGCGTTCTTGTGCTTTTGTGGTCGCCGCACGGAGGTGCCTTGAGCGAAAGCCAATCGCTGCTACAGCTGTTGAAATCATCATCAAGGTCATAAGTAGTAAGAGCCAATCAATAAGTGCCATCGCAACAACTGCTCCGACAAATATCAGTACACCACCAGCAAGGTCAACAAGTCCTTGGGTAAGTGCTGCTCTCAGTAACGTTGTGTCAGAACCAACTCTCGAAACTAAGTCGCCAGTTCTTCTGAGGTCGTATTCCTGAACTGGCAATCGAAGTAATCTGGTGGCGAGTTTCTTTCTTGCAGAAAAGACAACTCCTTCACCTGCTTTGGCTAAAACAAAATACAACGCACCGTTGGAAAGTGCAGAGATAGCGGTGATTGCGATAAGCAAGAGTGCAATTGCAAGTACTTCTTCACCATTTTGAACTGTGCTAATGATTTCACCGACAACGAGTGGTTGGGCTAAGTTCACACCAGCACCTACGACAGAGAAAAGAATGGCGATTGCAAGAAGTCCTCGTTGTTCTTTCATATAGGGAAAGAGTTGACTAACTCTTGCTTTTGGTTCGATTTTTTTGGACCCGGATCTCCGCCCAAGTCTTGCCATTATGCTCATATTGCTGAGTAGTCTAATGAAACCTGAGTTACTGAGGATTTCTTCATCGAGTAAATATCGTGCTTTCTGCTCTTGAAAGAGAAGTGGCATACTTGTCCTATGTTCAGAACAAAAAGCCTCATCACTCTACTTGTTATGAGTTTGATTGGATTGTTTGCAAGTGGTGCAATCATTACTGAACGTATCAATCTTCTGAAGAATCCAGGAGAAAGCCTTTCCTGTGATCTCAATCCACTTTTTAGTTGTGGCACAGTGATGTCAAGCCCTCAAGCCAACACGTTTGGTTTTCCAAACCCAATGCTTGGACTTGTATTCTTTGGAATGCTGCTTGCATTTGTTGGACTGGCATTTGTGAAAACTGAATTTCCACCAATCACAGCGAAACTGGGTCTTACCGCTGCAAGTTTTGGCGCAGGATTCAGTATTTACCTTTTCTCTCAAACCACATACGTCATTGGTGCAATCTGTTTATATTGCGTGGCAGTCTGGTTTGCGAGCTTCATCACCTTCTCCGAGTTCCTGCATATCAATCTCTCAGAAAGTCTCAGAAATACTTTTCCTTTCAAGCCTACGTGGGCACTTGGCACAGTGATGTTCTTCACAGTGATTGCGCTCATCTATTTCCGCTACCAAAACGCAATCCAGACCTACTTTTTCTAAAGTAGAGCGAATTTCATTTCTCACCCCTTCCGTCTTACTCTCTACCTGTGACCGAACTGAAACTCACTTTCGCCCGTGCTTGGGTAGAGTTTGATGATCCAGCAGATCCAGAAAATATCTTCCGCTGTGATCTCACGTGGTTAACGTCATCATGGAACTGTATTTATGGCAGAGGTTGTCAAGGTATTGAAGAAGGTAAAGCAGATCAAGGATGCTGCGCATCCGGTGCTCACTTCACAGATTCCAAAGACATATCACGAGTAAAGAAATACGTCGAGAAACTTACCCCAGACACTTGGGAAAACTACGAATTAGCCCGCAAGAACTGGACAGAGAAAGAAGATGGACAGAAGAAAACTCGAACTATTAAATCTGGTTGTGTATTTCTGAATTCAAAGAACTTCAAAGGTGGGGCAGGATGTGCTCTGCATCAATACGCAGAAAACAACGGACTCAGCATCACTGAAACCAAACCAGATGTGTGCTGGCAATTACCAATTAAACGTGACTTTGAATGGCGCAAACTCGAAGATGGAACGAAGAGATTCATCATCAGCATTGAAGAATACAAACGATCTGACTGGGGACCAGGTGGACATGAGATGCATTGGTTCTGCACATCAAACACCGAAGCCCATAACGCGCCGCAACCCGTCTACATCACAGAAAAAGACACACTTATTGCACTGATGGGTAAAAAAGCCTACAAAATCCTCGTCAATCACTGTGAAGCACGAATGATTGCAGTGAAAACAGCACGAGCACTCGCAGCAAAACGTGGAAACCCATCTGAAGTCAAAGCATTACTCGATGGACTTGCAGTTCATCCGGCAGACGTTAAAGGTAGTTGAATCGAAGTCCTAGCAATACCACTAGTTCAAATTCTTATTTGATTTTCCACTTTTCGGCTGGCCCACTTATGGAGGTTCAGTTTTGTGACACAACTTTTAACCAAGTCAGTAATTTTGCTAGCAAAACTTCCTTCACCTAAAGCTTTTTCGGTTCTGACGGCTCATTACAATTGTATTCACTTTGGATGCTGTTAACAGATAATTGATATGAGTATTGAACTCACAGCATTTTGATCTATGTAACTTTGAATGTTCTGGTTGTTTCTCCGTTTGCTGTGACAACTTTGACCGTGTAGGTGCCTTTTGCGAGGCCAGATGGGATTTTGAATTTGATTTGGGTTGCCGTATTCGTTGACTTTGTCGCTGTTTTAGTTCCCACTGTCACGGTTGCACCTGTTAACCCTGTACCAGTAATCGTCACGGTAGTTCCAGTTTTCCCACTCGTCGGCGTCATCCCGGTGATCACAGGTGGGGCAAGCACTGTGAGTGTTGATGACGACACCACTGTTCCAGCTGCACCCGTAAACGTCACCGTCCCAGTCTTTGCACCAGTCGGCACAACAAACGTGACAGTAGTCGAAGTAGACGACAAAGAAGTTGCAGCAACTGTACCGATCAACACATTCGTCACACCCTGCAAATTCGATCCCGAAAGCGTGACAGTGTCACCAACCTTCACACTCAACGAAAACGCATTCAACACAGGAGGTGGAAGCAACGTAAACGTAAACGTTGATGACACGCCACCAGGACCAGTCACAAAACCAGACCCAGACACCGCATTCGACGGCACCACAAAACTCACCGACGTCAACGCCTTCGCAGACGGTGTAATCGACACACCATTCAACGACACTGATGTCACATCAGCAAGATTCTCACCCAGCAACACAACCGTGCCACCGCGTCCACCCTCGGTTGATGTTGTTTGAAGACGTGGCGGCATCGTTACTGTTCCGGATGATGTTGCGGTACCACCTGGAGTGATAACAGTGACTTTCCCGTTATTTGCATTCAAAGGTAACGTAAGTGATAACGCGTTACGACCTGTCACACTAAACACTGCATCCAAGCCAGCGATCCGAACCACAGATGCTGCACCAATGTTTGATCCCTGCACACGCAACACCGCACCAGGAGACACAACATATGGTTCCACCACCGTAATCGTCGGTGCTGCAGTTCCACGAGACGCCACCGTTAACGTTCCCGCCGACACATTCTGAGACGACGAAATAAGCCTCAACACACCCGATGACGCATTTGTAGGAACCGTGACCACAAGCAGCTGATCTGACACAAACCTGAAC
>JBDLTY010000014.1:0-9046 GCA_039805585.1 Actinomycetota bacterium
GCAGTTAGCACACTACTCATTTAGTTCTCCTCACCAAAGGTCCCCAGACTTGAAATCATAGCCACATAATCCTCAGGGGCACCAGCAACAATCAGTGCTTCAATGATTTCATCGACGACACTTTGTCGTGGTAATCCTGACTCATATCCATTGACAACATAGAGCCACGCTGTGACAATTCCATTGAGTGTGTTGACTCGAACATGAATTCGGCGATAGAAATCTAGATCAAAACCCTCTGCTGAATTCAATGATGACTCATCATTGTCGGTCAGTTCATACAGCATGACGAAAACCTGAGAGGTCGCATCTTCAACAACAGTAGGTAATGACTCATCAAGTCCACGCTCAACATTTCCAAACGTCAATCGCCAGCCATCAAGCCACCCTGGGCCTACAGCTGGTGAGTGCGGTGCACGTTTGGCCATCCGGGCAGGGTCAAGATTTGAGCCGTATGCTGCATACATTGCCATTAGCAAAGGGTAAACCAGCCAGGTGGAGAATTAGCCCGTGGCAAAAACAATCATCATCGGCGGCGGTCCAGGCGGATACGAAGCAGCGCTCGTTGCTCGTCAACTGGGCATTGAAGTCACCCTTGTGGAATCTCAAGGTATTGGAGGCTCTGCCGTTCTTACTGATGTTGTGCCATCCAAAGGCTTAATCAACATTGCAGCAAACCTCGTCAATTATTTACAAACTCCTGAATTTGAATCAAGTCGTAGGGAATTTGATTTCGCGAAATCAAATCAGCGTTTATTAGCAATGGCCAGCGCGCAAAGTTCAGATATCAAGGAACGACTTATCAAAGCCGGAGTTGATGTCATAGAAGGATCTGCGACACTTGTAAGCGCTGCAGAAGTTGAGATTCAAACATCCAGCGAAACTGCACGTGTCTCAGCAGACGCGATCTTGCTTGCAACAGGTGCTCGCCCACGAGAGTTGCCTGGCACAACTACAGATGGAATTCGAATTCTTAACTGGAAACATATCTACTCCTTGAAAGAATTGCCACAACATTTAGTCGTCATAGGCTCGGGTGTTACGGGAGCAGAATTTGCCTCAGCTTTCTCAGCTCTGGGTTCAACGGTCACACTCGTTTCAAGTAGGAAACTTGTCTTGCCTGGTGAAGATCAAGATGCGGCGAAAGTCATTGAGGATGTGTTCCAGAAACGCGGAATACAAGTTCGAAATGAGGTCCGAGCCAAACGTGTTGAGAGTGATGCTCATGGCGTGAGAGTTGAACTTTCAAATGGTGAATCAATCGAAGCAAGCCACTGCCTTATCGCGGTTGGATCGCTACCTAATACCGAGAATTTAGGACTCGATGCTGCGAGCGTAGCGATAGATTCACGAGGATTTATTCAAGTTGACCAAGTTTCAAGAACGAATGTCCGTGGCATCTATGCCGCTGGCGACTGCACGGGAACTCTCATGCTTGCCTCAGTGGCTGCGATGCAGGGCAGAATAGCAATGCGACATGCTTTTGGTCAGACTGTTTCGCCACTAGAGATTCCAACAGTTGCAGCAACTGTGTTCACAACTCCTGAAATCGCATCAGTGGGAATTAGTGCAGAGTCTGCAGAATCGCATAATTGTGTCCAGTTGCGTTTACCATTTCGAACGAATGCTCGTGCAAAAATGCAAAACAT
Source organism: Actinomycetota bacterium (assembly GCA_039805585.1). GTDB lineage: Bacteria > Actinomycetota > Actinomycetes > S36-B12 > UBA5976 > JAFMIT01. The sequence continues at coordinate 1,650 of JBDLTY010000014.1, forward strand.
GGATGATGGCTTTGTGAAATTGATATGCCATAAGGATTCTCGGATTGTGATGGGGGCTGTTGTGGTATCGCCGGCTGCAAGCGAGTTGATTTTTGCACTGTCGCTTGCAGTAAAGCAGCGACTACGAGTAGAAGATATTGCGGATACGTTGACCGTGTACCCATCACTGAGCGGTTCGATTGCTGAAGTTGCACGCCAACTACGAGCAGATTAACTCAAGTTATTTTGCAGAGTAATGCACCACTTGAAACTGTTTGACCAACTTCAATCTGTAGATTCTTAACAACACCTGATTTATGGGCGATAAGAGGCTGTTCCATTTTCATTGCTTCAACAACGACGATTAAGTCACCCTGCTCAACATGCTGATTTTCGGTCACTGCAATCTTGATGACAGTTCCTTGCATAGGTGAAGTGAGGTCTTCACCGGTTGAGGCAGGGGCAACTTTGCCAGCGCTTCGCTTTGGTCCAGGTGCACTTGGACGAGTAATGACTGCTGTAGCGGAGCCAAAATTCGCAGGAATTCCAACTTCAATACGTTTGCCATTGACCTCAAGGACTACGGTGTCTCGTTGATCGCTATTAGACACATCTGAGATTTCATCGTAGGCGGGAATATCATTCTCAAACTCGGTTTCAATCCAGCGTGTGTGAACTTGGAAGTCGCCATGGTTGGCAACAAATGCTTCGTCACTCACTACTTTGAGATGAAATGGCTGTACAGTCGCAATTCCTCGAATTTCAAATTCCTTGAGTGCACGTCGGGCTCGTTCCAAGGCTTGTTTTCGAGTGTTTCCGGTGACAATCAGTTTTGCAAGTAGTGAATCGAAGTTCCCTCCAATGACATCACCTTGTCGAAATCCTGTGTCAACTCTGACGCCAGGACCCTCTGGCAGCACAAAGGTTTCAAGGGTTCCAGGTGTTGGTAAAAAGTTACGACCTGGATCTTCACCATTGATTCGAAATTCAATTGAATGTCCTCGAATTTCCGGATCGTCATAACCAAGTGCTTCACCAGCAGCAATTCTGAACATCTCACGGACTAAATCAATTCCTGTGACTTCTTCACTGACAGGATGTTCGACTTGTAGTCTCGTATTCACTTCAAGAAAAGAGATAGTTCCATCAAGACCGATGAGAAATTCGCAGGTTCCAGCACCTACATAACCCGCTTCGCGCATAATCGCTTTACTTGCCTGATACAACTGTGTTGTTTGTTCCGCTGTTAAGTAAGGTGCTGGTGCTTCTTCAACGAGTTTTTGGTGGCGACGTTGAAGGGAGCAATCGCGTGTGGAAATGACAACAACATTGCCGTATGAGTCTGCCAAACATTGGGTTTCAACGTGACGAGGTTTATCAAGATATCGTTCAACAAAGCATTCGCCACGTCCAAACGCAGCAGTTGCTTCACGTACGGCTGACTCGTACAACTCGGGAATTTCTTCAAAGGATCGCGCAACTTTTAACCCGCGACCACCGCCACCGAAAGCGGCTTTGATGGCAATCGGTAGACCAAATTCGCGCGCAAATGTTTCAACCTCAGCTGCCGTCTGTACTGGATCAGCAGTTCCAGGTACTTGTGGTGCACCCGCTTTAGCCGCGATATGGCGGGCGGAGACTTTGTCACCAAGCGCTCGAATGGCATCTGGTGGTGGTCCTATCCAAACAAGACCTGCTTCAATCACCGCTTTTGCAAAGTCTGCATTTTCACTGAGAAATCCGTACCCTGGATGAATCGCATCTGCACCTGATTGCTGTGCTACACCAAGTATCTTTTCGAATGACAAGTATGTTTCGGTTGCAGTTTCGCCATTGAGACTGTACGCCTCATCGGCCATCGTCACGTGCAAGGCTGAACGATCGCCATCGGCATACACTGCAACAGAACCTAGACCTGCATCTTTACAGGCACGAATAATGCGAACGGCAATTTCACCACGATTTGCAATGAGCACCTTAGTGAACTGTGGCATGTGACTCCTCTGCCCAAAGTCTAGGTTGTTTCATAGTTACTCGACAGTTACCTTCCTCAGGATTTCATCCCACCCGAATCCAAGTTCCCCAAAGATTGTGCGCAGCATTGGGAGGGAAATGCCCACTACATTCGATGCTTCACCTGAAATACTTTTGATAAAGGGTGCACCTAGCGCATCGAGGGTGAAACTCCCAGCGACTCGTAATGGTTCGCCCGTTTCTATGTATGCGTCAATTTCGCTATCAGTCAGCTCGTGAAAATACACGTCTGTGCTAACAAGGCGTTGAATAATAACTGGAGATTTTTCGGAGCAGTAAATCACGCAGTGTCCGGTATGAAGAGTGCCAAAACTTCCACTGAGCGCTCTCAGTCGGCGTTGAGCAATCTCTTTGTTATCTGGTTTTCCAAGCGCTTGACCAGCTTGCTCCATCACAGAATCACAGCCAATGACCAGAGCATGCTCCGGCGCATCCTGATTCACAATATTTTCTGCTTTCAGAACTGCGAGACCTTGTGCAATTTCAGCGGGGCTCACCCAATTATTGCGTCGAATCTCCGCTTCTTCATCGACACTACTGACTTTCACTACTGGCGTGATTCCTACGCTTCTCAAAAGCTTCAGTCGTGCAGGCGAAGCAGAAGCCAGAATAATCTCTGGCAACATTTATCGTTTCCCCCACACTGAGCGTTTCCACATTCCCTCACCGACAGGAGGGCTGGAGCGCAAACTTGTAGTGAAGTGCCCCCACATCGAATGTTTCGAAGGTTCTGGTACTTCCTTTATTCGATCTACGTGTGCTGCAAGTGCAATGACAACTGCAATTTCTTCCTCTGTTGGATTCCCATGGACGATTGATATCTGTTCTGTCATAGCGGAATATTCCCATGCTTCTTTGGTGGGTGAGATTCGCGTTTATTTCGAAGCGAGCGCAATCCTCTCAGCACCATACTTCGAGTTTCATGTGGAAAGATAACGCGATCAACATATCCGCGTTCGGCTGCAACATAAGGGTTAGCTAAGTTGTATTCATAATCCGCAATGAACTCGGCTCGCGTTTCTTCTGGATTTTCAGCTGCTGCGATTTCTCTGCGATACAAAATATTCACAGCTCCTGCCGCTCCCATAACCGCAATCTGTCCAGTGGGCCAGGCAAAATTGAGATCGGCGCCCAGTGATTTTGAACCCATAACCAAGTAAGCGCCACCATAGGCTTTTCGGGTAATCACAGTTATCAGTGGCACAGTTGCTTCCGCGTAGGCGTAGATGAGTTTCGCGCCGCGTCGAATAATTCCGTCATATTCTTGATCTGTTCCTGGCAGAAAACCTGGAACATCAACAAAGGTGATAACCGGAATGTTGAAGGCGTCACAAGTTCTGACGAAGCGTGCGGCTTTTTCCGAGGCATTGATGTCAAGTGTGCCAGCGAGTTGCATTGGCTGATTTGCAACGATACCAACGGAGTGGCCTTCAATTCGACCAAAGCCAACAATGATATTCGGAGCAAACATTGGCTGGATTTCGAGAAATTCGCCATCATCGAGAATATGTCGAAACACACTATGCATGTCATATGGTTGATTTGGTGAGTCTGGAACAAGCGCATCGAGTTCCAGGTCAGCGTCAGTGATAGTTAAGTCAGCTTCGTAAGGAAACGCTGGTGCTTCTTCCATGTTATTACTTGGCAAATATGAAAGAAGCGCTTTGACGTATTCAAAGGCTTCATATTCATCATCCGCCATGTAATGAGCGACACCTGATTTCGCATTGTGGGTACGGGCACCACCAAGTTCTTCAAACCCAACATCTTCGCCAGTGACTGTCTTGATAACTTCAGGACCAGTAATGAACATGTTCGACGTTTTGTCTACCATGACGATGAAGTCAGTCAGTGCAGGGGAATAAACAGCACCACCTGCGCAAGAACCCAAAATCAAAGATATTTGCGGAATGACGCCAGATGCCTTCACATTTCGTCGAAAAATTTCTCCGTACTGTTGAAGTGATGAAACACCTTCTTGAATACGAGCACCACCAGAATCATTAAGTCCAATTACCGGACAGCCAGTTTTGAGTGCAAGTTCCATGATCTTGACAATTTTTTCACCAACTACTTCACCAAGACTTCCACCGAACACTGTGAAGTCTTGCGCAAATACACACACTGGTCTGCCATCAATCGTTCCGTATCCTGTGAACACGCCATCACCAAGAGGTCGAGATTTTTCCATGCCGAAGGCATAGGACCGATGTTTACGAAAGCCATCGACTATTTGAAATGATCCGGGGTCTAAGAGCGCCTCAATGCGTTCCATCGCAGTGAGCTTGCCGCGCTCATGCTGCTTGTCGATTGATTTTTGTCTGCGGGTAAGCGCTTCTTGCCTACGCATACGCAAGCCTTCGATTTTGCCTGCGGTGGTGTTTGGGTCAAATTCTGACTGAAACTCCGCTGACATCTCACGCTCCTTCTTCGCAAAGGCGTACCGTAGTGGCGTGACTACCCCTACTCACAAGTTAGAAAATTACCCCGCCAGTAGCGAAATGCTCGAATCTGTGCTGAGGGGTATCAGTGGCGTGCGGAGAGTTTGGTTTTTTGATGAAATCCCCTCAACTCAGACATTTCTGGAAAATGTGGAGCACCTCACAATTGGCGACGTGGCTGTGGCTCGTCACCAATCTGAAGGTCGGGGCCGCCTTGATCGAACCTGGGAGGATGTTGACTTTGGATCGGTGCTTCTTTCCATCGCCCTGCCACAACATCCACTGCTGTCACTTGCGGTTGGAGTAGCTGTACATGATGTGCTGTCGCGTCATACATCCCACCTCAGCCTCAAATGGCCCAACGACATAGTTGTAAGTCAAGACAACAATTACAGAAAAGTTGGTGGCATCATCACCACGCTAGGAAATGGTGAAATAGCAATTGCGGGAATTGGGATCAATCTTCTTCCTCCACCTGATCAAGAGCGGGCTCTTGGACTTGCAGATCTAGTGGAGGCATCCTTGGATGTTTCGCAACTGATAAACGCACTAGTTAGTCGGGTACTTGAAGTTTCTGCATTCGATCGTCACGATGTTATTTCCGAATACCGACAACGCACCTCAACCATTTCCAAAGATGTTCGTATCAAAGTAGTGAATGGAAAATCCGTTTACGGCCATGTTACGAATATTGGCGACGATGGATCTTTGTTAATATCCAGTGATAACGGCATCATCGGTGTATTCAGTGGTGATGTTGAGTATTTGCGTTTCGGGAAAGACTAACGAACAAACACCCATTTTCGATAGGTCACAAATCGAAAGAGTGTTCCAAGTCCGACGCCGACCACGTTCGCAGCAATGTTGTCTGCAAGTGCAGTGGTTAGTTGCAATACATAGTGAGAAATAAATAGGCAGATCACCGCAATCGCCATAGCAATCGCATTCAGCAGAAAGAAGAGCAAGATTTCTTGAGTGACTTTTCTGCCAGTTCTTGATGCATAGGTCCATTGCTTATTGCCAAAATACGCAAAGAGGGTTGCCGTTGATGCTGAGATAATTTTCGCAGTCAGCGGCTTGTCTGCAAGCAGTGGTGTTTCCCCAACATAGCGAAGAAGGTTAAAGAGCCCAGTGTCGATGACATATGCAACTGCGCCAACGGTGAGGAACTTTGATGCTTCAGGCAATAGCCGTATGAGACGTTGTAACATCAATCCTCCGAGTCCATCGTACGTCATCGACTTGAGTTCATCGTTGGTTAGAGGTCGCTCTGCAAACTAAAATCCTCCCGTGAGCCAGCCCAACTTCTTTCCTCGCATAGGGATGGTAGGTGGAGGGCAACTATCGAGAATGTCCGCTCAAGCTGCGATTTCTTTGGGTGTCAAATTCGCAGTTTTAGCCACCTCAGCTGAAGAAAGCGCTGCACAAGTTGCAGCACAAGTATTTCTTGGTGAACATACAGATTTAGCAAGTATGCGATCTCTCGCTCAGGCAACGGATGTTGTCACCTTTGATCATGAGCATGTTCCTGGTGCATTACTCGAACAGTTGATTGATGAAGGATTCAATATTCAACCAAATCCAAATGCTCTTCAATATGCGCAAGACAAAGTTTTGATGCGACAGAAACTCGAGCAGTTAGGTGTAGCACAACCGGACTTTCGAGTTATTCGAAATGTTGAAGAAGCTGCAGCGTTCGCGGACCAATATGGTTTTCCAATCGTTTTAAAGATTTCGCGCGGCGGCTATGACGGCCGAGGTGTATGGGTATGTCAAAACCGGTCAGATATCGAAGTCGTACTCTCGCAAAAGTTCAATCATGAATTTCAATGGCTCTCTGAAGAGTACATTCCATTTTCAAGAGAATTAGCGGCTCAGGTGGCTCGTTCTGTCGAAGGTCAAATGGTGACGTATCCAGTGGTTGAAAGTCGACAAGTAGAAGGAATGTGCTCACTTGTGATTGCCCCAGCACCGAATTTGGACGATAAAGTAGCAATTGATGCCCAGCAACTTGCGATGACAATCGCAGACAGCATTGGTGTTACTGGGATGCTCGCAGTTGAAATGTTCGAATCCTCACGCGGTATCTTGGTCAATGAATTAGCAATGCGACCGCACAACTCCGGCCATTGGACAATTGACGGAGCGACAACAAGTCAATTCGAAAATCATTTGCGGGCAGTTTTGAATTTGCCATTGGGGGATCCAACGCCGACCTCTACTTGGACGGTGATGGTGAACATCATTGGAGGCAAATACCCGGACATGTATGCAGCATATAAACACTGCTTTGCTCGCGATCCGGGCCTCAAGGTCCACCTCTATGGCAAAGAAGTTCGGCCTGGACGAAAAGTGGGACACGTGAGTGTGTGTTCTGATGAATTAGACGATGCACTCAGGCGAGCACAACATGCTGCAGACTACTTTATGGGAGTAATAGAGGAGTGAAGATGAGTCCACTTGTCGGTGTAGTTATGGGAAGTGAGTCTGATTGGGCGACTATGCAATCAGCAGTTGATGTGTTGAAAGATTTTGGTGTTGCCTTTGAAGCCACGGTGAAATCGGCACACCGATTGCCAGATGAAATGCTCGACTACGCCAAAACTGCAAGTTCGCGTGGTTTGAAAGTCATTATTGCCGGTGCCGGTGGTGCTGCACATCTTCCAGGAATGCTCGCATCAGCGACGTCGTTACCAGTTATTGGCGTTCCTGTAGCACTCAATCAACTCGACGGTATGGACTCGCTCTTATCGATTGTTCAAATGCCGGCAGGCGTACCGGTTGCAACTGTCGGAATATCGAATGCGCGAAATGCAGGCTTGCTCGCAGTACGAATTCTTGCCACCCGAGATGAGACTTTGCAGGTGGCCCTGAATGAACATCGCAAAAACATGAAAGAAAAAGCGATTCGCCAAGGTGAATCTGTCGCTAAAAAGTCAATGG
>JBDLTY010000015.1:0-3038 GCA_039805585.1 Actinomycetota bacterium
GATTCAAAGCCAAACTTCATTCGAACAGCGGCAACATCTTGACTCTGTTTGAAATTGATTTTCAATGGTTCTATTGCAATGGTTTCTTTTGCCAACACAAATGTTTCAACAGAATCAGGAAGGAGTGCTGCTGCTGCAACAAGGCGGTCTGTGGCGGCATACGCATCTTCATTTGACACTGTGGATTGTTGAAATGCGCCAAGACTTTCAACCTCAAAACCTGCGGAACTAATCTTCTCACTTAGGTTCTGCAAGCCACGTAAACGCTTGAGAGGTGTAAATCGCCACTCTTCTTCGCGACCATTTGGCAGAGCGATGTTTTCTAGCGCTTGGCCCTCAAGACGTGGTGAAAGATCTTTTGCTGGAGCTTCGATGCCCATTAACCCACCGAACCTTCCATTTGCAATTCGATCAAACGATTCAGTTCCAGGGCATATTCCATTGGAAGTTCACGCGCAATAGGTTCGACGAATCCACGAACAATCATCGCCATAGCCTCATCTTCACTCAATCCCCGAGACATGAGGTAAAAAAGTTGGTCATCGCTGACTTTTGAAACCGTAGCTTCGTGCCCCATGGCAACGTCATCTGTTCTCACATCGACGTACGGATACGTGTCAGACCGTGAATCTTCATCAACAAGTAGGGCATCGCACTTCACAGTGCTTTTCGAGTTGTAAGCGCCCTCATTCACCTGAACAAGGCCCCTGTAGGACGTGCGCCCACCTTTTCGGGCAACGGATTTTGAAATGATGGTAGAGCTCGTGTTTGGTGCAGCGTGGACCATTTTGGCGCCTGCGTCCTGATGCTGGCCTTGTCCCGCAAAGGCAATCGAGAGGGTTTCTCCGCGCGCATATTCGCCGGTCATCCACACCGCTGGATACTTCATCGTAACTTTTGAACCGATATTTCCATCAATCCATTCCATAGTTGCTCCCTCATGAGCAACTGCACGTTTCGTCACCAGGTTATACACATTGTTCGACCAGTTCTGAATTGTTGTGTAACGACAGCGTGCATTTTTCTTTACAATGATTTCAACAACAGCAGAATGCAATGAATCACTCGAGTAAATCGGTGCAGTACACCCTTCAACGTAATGGACATAAGCGCCTTCATCAACAATGATCAAAGTTCGTTCGAACTGCCCCATGTTTTCAGTATTGATGCGAAAATACGCTTGAAGTGGAATCTCTACTTGAACATTCTTTGGAACATAAATAAATGAACCACCAGACCATACGGCCGTGTTCAACGCCGCAAATTTATTATCACCAACAGGGATCACAGTAGCGAAATACTCTTGAAACATCTCTGGATACTCTTTGAGCGCGGTATCGGTGTCAAGAAAGATCACACCTTGTTCTTCGAGGTCCTCGCGAATCTTGTGATAGACAACTTCTGATTCATACTGTGCGGCCACTCCCGCAATCAAACGCTTCTTTTCCGCTTCTGGAATACCTAACTTGTCATACGTATTCTTAATGTCTTCAGGTAGTTCTTCCCACGATGTAGCTTGCTTTTCAGTTGAACGCACGAAGTATTTGATGTTATCGAAATCGATTGTGGTGAGATCACTACCCCAATTCGGTAGTGGTTTCTTATCGAAAAGTTCTAAGCCCTTTAAGCGTAGATTCAACATCCACTCTGGCTCATTTTTCTTCGCACTGATATCTCGTACGACGTCTTCGTTCAGTCCACGCCGAGCAGACTCTCCTGCAGTATCTTTATCGCGCCATCCGTACTCGTAGGTTCCAAGGCCTTCGAGTTCTTCAAGATTTGACGTCATTGCGTTCTCCTTGATTGTTATTGTGAATGTGAGTCGTGCATAGTGATGATCCCGCTGAAAGTGCCGAGAGTCGGGTTGTTCTTTTGCGTAATACAGATTCAAATTCGCTGAGTTCAACTTCGCAAAAAACTGGGTATCGTTTTGCTAAGTGGGCAATCGGACAGTTGTGTTGACAGAGCTGAACATCTGAACCTTTCGGGCTCGGCACTAACGATGCCATGTACCCAAAATCATTCAAACCTTCTGCAAGTTGTTCTTCAGTCAATGCTGGAGATCCGAACTTCATTTGAATCGACGTCAGCATCGAACCTACACGCTGCTGGGCAAACTTTCGCACACCCGCTTCGCCTGTCTCCTGAAAAATGAAATCGATAGCACTATCGAGAAGACCTTCGTCTAACTGATTGAGTCTCTCCCGCCCTAATTCGGTGACTGCAAATACTTTCGCAGGTCGTCCTGGACCCTTTACTTTTTGAAGAGGTCCGAAAGGCGGTTGCGTGAAACTTGCAACGAGACCTTCGGATTCAAGCCAATCTAAGTGCTTTCGAACCGCCGTTGCAGTGAGTTCAAGGCGCGTTGCTAACACACTGGCAGTTGTCGTGCCTAATTCCATAAGCGTCCGCGCGAGTCGATAGGCGGCCTTGTCTTCGAATTTCACAACCTTATTGTTGCGTATTTTCAAATTCCGCGCATCCTGAACCTCGCCTAGGCTTGGGGGATGTTCCCGCTTTGGTATAACCGTGCACTCATCCTCAACATCGTCGTCCAATCAGGAATCATCATCACTGGGGCAATTGTCCGAGTTACAGGCAGTGGCTTGGGGTGTCCCACCTGGCCAGATTGTGTGGAAGGATCACTTACGCCAACCGCTGAACAGGCAGAGGAATGGCAAAAATGGGTCGAATTTGGCAACAGACTTTTAACCTTTGTGGTTGGACTTGTCGCTCTTGTCGTCTTCATTGGTGGCCTTCGATACCTCGCTCGAAATTCCCTGAAACTGCTGGCAGCCACGCCGATTCTTGGAACTATCGCCCAAGCGCTGCTCGGAGGTGTTACGGTTCTAACTGGACTACACCCGTTAACAGTCCTGGCTCACTTTATGTTGTCGATCATTATTGTGGGATTCAGCGTGAAGCTTTGGTTCACTGCTGGCTCACCCGTCGAATCACAGGACAGGCTTCTTCGCGCCGTGTCCTTTGTGTTTCCAATCGTTACGTTCTTCTTGATTTTTGCAGGCACCCTCGTCACG
>JBDLTY010000016.1:0-17450 GCA_039805585.1 Actinomycetota bacterium
TCGATCAAACCCTCACCACAGAGAGTGTCGAAGGCTCCCAAAGGGCCTTTATCAATATGAGCCGCCCCGTAGCCCTGATCGACGACACCCTGCTACTGGCGGTCGCCAACGACATGACCCGCTGGGTAATCGAATCCCGGTATCAGGCAAGTATCTGCGCTGCCTTAAGCACAGCCTTTAGCCGACCGATTGGATTGGCCTTTCGTATCAATCCTGAGATTGGACCTGTTGACCCTATCGAGACCGACATTATGGCTGACTCGGTCACCCAAGTCTCACCTCCAATCGCACCAATTGATCTACCCAATGATGTCAGTCGACTGAATCCAAAATACACGTTTGAAAATTATGTGAAAGGTGTCAAAGCCCTCGCTGCAAGTGCTGCTGAGGCTGTAGCTGAAAATCCTGGGACCTCCTATAACCCACTGTTTATCTGGGGAGCAAGCGGACTAGGTAAGACTCATCTCTTGCACGCAATTGGTAACTACACCAGAAGCTTGTATCGGGGAAGTCGTGTCCGTTATGTTTCAAGTGAAGAATTCACCAACGAATTCATTAACGCAATTCGTGACGATAAGGCTGCGGAGTTTCAAAAGAAGTATCGTCAAGTCGATGTGCTACTCGTTGATGACATCCAGTTTCTAAGTGGCAAAGTTCAAACGCAAGAAGAGTTCTTCCACACCTTCAACACGCTTTATAACGCGAACAAACAAATTGTGATTGCATCCGACCTTCCACCGAAAGATTTGCCTGGTTTTGAAGCCCGAATGCGTTCTCGCTTCAATCATGGATTCATGATTGACATCACACCACCGGATCTAGAAACGCGTATCGCAATCTTGAGAAAGAAAACTTTGCAAGAGCGAATCAGTATGCCAGTAGAAGTTTTGGAATACATTGCATCGAAAATTTCAACCAACATTCGTGAGCTTGAAGGTGCACTGATTCGTGTTACTGCGTATGCGAATCTCAACGGCCAAACACCTGATCTTGCTATGGCTGAGTTGATTCTTCGTGATCTTGTCGATGAAGAAGTCACACCGGAAGTAAATGTGTCTGTGATTATGGAAGTTGTTGGAAACTTCTATGGATTTACTATCGAGGAATTAACTGGAACTTCACGAAATCAACAGTTGGTGACAGCACGACAAATGGCTATGGCACTCTGTAATGAGTTAACTTCTCTGTCGCTACCTAAAATTGGTAAAGCGTTTGGAAATCGTGATCATACAACTGTTATGCACGCACGTGACAAAATTAAGAAACTTATCTCAAACGATAAGAAGTACTACAACGAATACACCGAACTTCATCAAAGGGTTTTAAGTCACTCCCGTTAAGTCACTTGCTTTTCTTGAAACCCAACTGGTGTTTCTTTAACGCCACTTTGAGTGTTGCTAGAGCATTCGAACCAATTCCATGCATCCGAAATACTTCATTCTCGGTGAATCGGCTGAGATCTTTCAATGTGAAAATTTTGTTATCAATAAGAGCTCTGCGTGCTGGGGCTGCAAGTTTCAATTCTCGCCACACTAGATCTTTCGATTCATATTGTTTGAGATCAACAAGTCCCTTTTTCACAGGGCATTGGGATAGACGAGCACGTATTAATTTCTTTAGTAGGGTTTTTGATAATGGTTTTCCGAGCGGGATATGAAGTGCACTCTTTGTTGTTACATAGTTTGAAAGCTCGGATTGGAAGTTTGGCAAAACACTTCCACTAAATGGGTAATAGCCAACATATGATTTATTCGCGAGCAACCCGGCAACAGTATTTCCATCGACTTTGAATGCTGGCATACCGTAACTCACAACTTCTTGGGCATCAGGAACAATTTCAAGGATTCGAGCTCGCATCTCAAGCATTGTTGGTTGATGCGTTAGTGGAGCTTTTGAATAGTGCTGACGAACAGATTTTGGTAAAGGTTTCACAATTGCAACTTCTTAGGAGTCATTCTTTGATGACAACTGTTGATGTAAATCATGTAAGTCACTGAGAACCCAAATCTCACTGATTTTGTTTTGTTGAATTGAGAAAAATGCTGCACCTAGCCAACTTATGGTTTTACCAGTTGGCGCGTAGTTAAGAAACTCACCCACATGTTTGCCTTTAAACTCAACGACAGCAGCTGCTTCATCTATCGTTGAAATGCATCGTTGAATTGTGCAGGTATAACCCTCGAGTGCTGTTGTCACCATAACAACGTAATCACATACTTGATTAATTCCATGATGTTTCGATCCAGTTGAACTGCGAAAAGTAATATCTGAGTGAAGAATTTCTGAGGCGACCGAAAATTGCTGTTTGTTCCACAATTCCTCATAAAACCTTAAAACCAGAAGATGCGCCATACGGTGATTCTCTCAAACGATACTCTCCACACCTGTGTATTACCTGTGGATAACTACCGTCACAGGTGTCACATACTTCTCACCTGCCACGGGGTTGTGGATGGTTTGGGGTTGTTTGTGGATGTGGAGCGCGTGCGGTCTCAATCCTCCACAATTCATCCAAAAGTTATCCACATTTACGGGCTAGATATCCACAATAGTTTTGGTGGGTTTACGCACGAAAAATGGGTCAAAACTACCTTTTCCACAGTATCCACAACGCCTATTACTATGACGAAACTTATAAAGAAGAAAAGAAAGAGATCTATTCGGTTGAGAGGTTGTGGAAAGGATACGTCAGGTTGATGGCTCATACTTCTACCCGAACAAAGGGGGGGAAGCATGACCAAACCAAATTACACCCACCTCACGCTCGTGGTGGATCGCTCGGGCTCAATGAGCTTAATGGCTCGTGAAGCGAGCCAAGGAATAGAAAATCTCATCCAGAGTCAGTTCGCTGAACCTGGCCAATTCTCACTCACACTTTTTGAGTTCGATACAGACTTCAATTCGCACTGCCGTATGGCAGATACGCCTATGGGCTACGTATTAAACCCACGTGGCAGCACAGCACTCTTCGATGCTGTTGGTCGAGAGATTGTGACAACTGGTGAAGATCTAGCGAAACTTCATGAAGCAGATCGACCTGAAAAGGTCCTATTTGTCATAGTTACCGATGGTATGGAGAACGCAAGCCGTGAATACACCTTGCAGCGACTTCAAGAAATGATTAAACACCAAAAAGAGGTCTATGCCTGGGATTTCCAGTTCATCGGAGCTAATGAAGCAGCCTGGCAAGGTGAAGAACTTGGCGTTAAGACAGCTCGAAACACAGGTAGTGCTAAAGGCTTTGATACCACCTACAAGTTGATGGATGATGCGATCAAAACTACTCGCCGCACTAAAAACCCTGAAGGTATCGTGATGAAGGAAATCATCCTCGATGATGATGCTGAGGATTTACCCTAACCCGTAGGTGACTAAACAGGGTAGGTCTGCCACGATTAGCCGCCTGAAAAGGAAGTGTTATGAAAGTACGGATTGAAAAAGACAAACTTGCAGACGCAGTCGCTTGGGCGATGCGTGGACTTAGTAGTTCCCGAATTGGTGGTAACAACACAATCGGTATCGAAGCTGGCGTCGGCACGTTAACTCTTGTTGCCTACGATCGTGACACAAGTGCTCAAGCAGAAGCAGATGCTGCTGTGGACGTACCAGGTAGTGTCATCGTTCCAGGAAAACTTCTTGCAGAAATCACGAAAACCCTTCCCTCAGCAGCGGTTCAACTTTCAGTTGTTGACGGAGCACTTCGCGTTGAATGCGGTAAATCGTCGTTTGATATTCCACTTGTAACCGTTGGTGAATTCCCACATATGCTTGAGGTCCCTGGGTTGCTTGGAACTATAAATGGTTCTCAACTTTCAGTAGCAATTTCTCAAGTTGCAATCGCGGCTGCAAGTAATGACACTCTTTCAAATCTCAGTGGCATTCATTTCGAATTCACAAAATCACATATCACTCTTGCTGCAACTGATCGATACCGATTAGCACTTCGTGATGTTGAGTGGACACCTGCAACTACTGATATGAATGCAAGCGCATTCATTCCGGCAGCGAAAGTCAATGACATCGCAAAAGGATTAGCGGATTGCACGAACGTCAATATTTCGCTTTCAACCAGAGGTGAAAATTCACTCGTTGGATTTTCGGGAAATAACCGCACGATTGCAACTACACTTCTGAATGCAAAATTTCCAAATTATCGTGACAGTATTCCTGCTCCTGGCGATATCACTGCATATATCGACAACAACGTACTAGCAGCAGCATTACGCCGTGTTCGACTTGTGCTTGAAGAGCGCGAAAAGAGCTTCGTTTCAATGGAACTTGGCACAAATGAAGTGATTTTGACTGCTCGTGGTCAATCAAGTGGTGTTGCAACAGAAACTATCGATGCCATTATTACGGGTAAAACCGATGAACCAGTTCGTTTTGATCCATTCAGATTTACTGAGGGTTTGACTGCTACGAACTCACCATGGGTGAAACTTTCATTCATCAACAAATCAAAACCTGTTCTTCTCACTGCTGCCAAAGAAGCCGGCAAAGATATTGAGGATGGATACAAGTATTGGTTGATGCCTAAACTGTATAACTAATGCATGTTTCTAAGTTATTGCTACGAAACTTTAGAACCTATAGTGAAGTAGACCTTACTTTCACAAAAGGCGTATCAATATTTGTTGGCGCAAATGGTATGGGCAAAACCAACATTATCGAGGCGATTAGTTACCTTACGAATCTTGAAAGCCATAGAGTTTCTGGTGTTACCCCGATGATTTCGCGGGAGAGCAAAGCAGCGACAATTTCAGTCAATGTTGAACATGAAGTTCGTAGCATTGAACTTTCAGTGACGTTGAACCTTGAAGGTCAAAACACTGCGGCAATTAACGGTTCACCTGTGAAAAAGGTCCGCGAAATCCTTGGCATCGTCTTCAGTGTGATTTTTTCTCCCGAAGATCTTGAACTTGTGAAAGGCGATCCAGCGGTTAGACGTCGTTTTCTTGATGAGTCAATATCCAATCTGACACCAAGTTTTCTTTCCTACCGCAGTGACTATGAACGAATACTGAAACAACGAAACGCTCTCTTAAAGACACTGAACCATAAAGCCAGTTCAGAAAACCTTGAAACTCTCAGTACCTGGAGTGAGATGTTGGCTGAGGCGGGACAACATCTCATGAAGCAACGCTTTGCATATGTTGAAAAAATCTCCGGGTTGGTTACTGATTTATATGATGAGCTCAGTAACCATAGAGGACCATTCAAAATCAAGTACGAACCGAATGTGATGTTTGATAAAGAGAGTGATGTTAAAGAACTCTTAATTCAACACATGAATGACAATCAAAAGCAGGAAATCGAACGTGGCACAAGTTTGTTTGGACCACATCGAGACGAACTAGGTCTTTACCTTGATGACTTACCGATGCGAGGTTATGCAAGCCAAGGTGAATCCTGGTCTGCTGCTCTTGCATTGAAGTTAGCTCATTACACACTTCTTAAATCATCTCTCAATGTTGGTGATCCAATTTTGATACTTGATGATGTTTTTTCAGAACTCGATGAATTCAGACGAGAAAAGCTCGTTGAACTTGTGAAGGGCAACGAACAAACTCTGATAACCGCTGCAGTGTTAGCCGATGTTCCTAGTGAATTAACAGGTAGCGTCTTCAAGGTTGAAAAAGGTAAGGTCAGTTCCTATGAGTGACTACCTGCCACAACATAAAGAAGTTGTTCAAAACGCAAGCACTCGTTTTCAACGACTTCGCAATTATTTGCTGGCTGCAGGTGTGAATCCAGGTAATTCGAAGAACACCACTCGGACGAATTCCCAAACCGAACGCGACCCTAAACCACTTGGTGCCATCATCGATAACTTAATTCAGGTAGAGGAATTCGGGGTTCCGCTCACCATCTCGAACCTCAGTGCCAGGTGGCCAGAGATCGTTGGAGCAGAGGTTGCCGCCCACGTCATCATCGAATCCTTCAACGAGGACACCAAAACTCTCAATTTACGCACAGATTCAACAGCTTGGGCTACCCAATTACGGCTTTTGGCTGCCCAAATCATTCAGAAAATCACGGATGAATTCGGTGAAGAAATCGTTGAGAATCTCAGTGTGAACGGACCAAAAGCCCCATCTTGGATTTATGGCATTCGCCGAGTTCCAGGACGAGGGCCAAGAGACACCTACGGATAGGGCAATTTAGCCAATTTAGCCCGCAACATAGGCCAGTATTCAATCGACCCTACTCAAAGTAGGCACCTATTCGAAGGGTACCTAACCGCCTAAAAGGCACCTTTTCAGGCGTGGAAACGGGTAGTAGAATTAGGACCTGTTTCAGGTCGCCTTTTCAATTGAAGAAACTCAGCGGCCTGTTCTCTATGTAAGAGAGGGTTCATGACCTACGACGCAAGTGCCATTCAAGTACTTGAAGGGCTAGACGCAGTCCGAAAGCGTCCCGGTATGTATATCGGATCTACTGGTGAGCGTGGACTTCACCATTTGGTGTACGAAGTTGTCGATAACTCAGTTGACGAAGCACTTGCCGGACACTGCACACATATCGAAGTAACAATTTTGAAGGATGGTGGCCTTCGCGTTGTTGATAACGGTCGAGGTATGCCAGTTGATGAACATCCAGTTGAAAAGAAACCAGCTGTTGAAGTGATCATGACCGTGTTACACGCAGGTGGAAAGTTTGGCGGCGGCGGATACGCAGTCTCCGGTGGACTTCACGGTGTCGGTGTCACTGTCGTGAATGCTCTTTCAACAAAGTTACAAGTTTCAGTTCGCCGTGATGGTCAAGTCTTTGAACAGTCTTACAAGCATGGTGTTCCTGATGCTCCACTGAAAGTTGTTGGTAAAGCAACTGATACAGGAACAACAGTGACATTTTGGCCAGATGGTGAAATCTTTGAAACGACAGTATTTGATTTCACCACGCTTGCTCGACGTTTTCAAGAAATGGCATTCTTGAATAAAGGTTTAACAATTGCTATTTCCGATGAACGAGAATCAGCAGTTGATGTTAATGGAAACCCACACACTGTCGTCTATAAATACGACGGCGGTATCGCTGACTTTGTTACTCACATCAACACACCTAAAGGTGTGTCCCACCCATCAGTCATTTACTTCTCTGCCGAAGATGATAAGCGCGGCATTAGTGCTGATGTCGCTCTTCAATGGAATGTCAGCTACACCGAAAGTGTGTATACCTTCGCAAATACAATCAACACAATTGAAGGTGGAACACACGAAGAAGGTTTTCGAACAGCACTGACTTCACTTCTCAACAAGTTTGCTCGCGAGCAATGGGGAATTTTGAAAGATAAAGATGCGAATCTCACAGGAGATGATGTCCGTGAAGGTCTCACCGCAATAGTGAGTGTGAAACTCCGCGAACCACAGTTCGAAGGACAAACAAAAACAAAACTTGGAAATACTGAAGCGAAGACCTTCGTACAAAAAGTTGTGAATGAATATCTGGCTGCATGGTTTCAAGCAAACCCATCTGAAGGTAAAGATATTGCCCGCAAATGTGTGAATGCAGCGGCAGCTCGAATTGCCGCTCGTAAAGCTCGCGATCTTGCGCGCAACCGAAAAGGTCTCCTTGGCGGCGGTGGCTTACCTGGAAAGCTTGCAGATTGCTCAAGCAATAGCCCTGAAGAATGCGAACTCTTTGTAGTTGAAGGTGACTCTGCTGGAGGTTCAGCGAAGCAAGGTCGAGATCCACGAACGCAAGCAATCTTGCCGATCCGTGGAAAGATTTTGAATGTTGAAAAAGCTCGCATCGATAAAGTACTTCAAAACAACGAAGTGCAGGCGCTCATCAGTGCTCTTGGAACTGGCGTTCATGATGAATTTGATATCAACAAGCTTCGCTATCACAAAGTGGTTCTCATGGCAGATGCCGATGTTGATGGACAACACATTCGAACACTGCTCTTGACATTAGTGTTTCGATTTATGAAACCACTGATTGAAAACGGTCATGTGTTTTTGGCTCAACCACCACTATACAAAATCAAGTGGGGTCGAGATGAGTATCAATACGCGTATTCCGATCGCGAACGCGATGCCTTGATTGAAGCAGGAATCGCTAATGGAAAGAAACTTCCTAAAGACGAGGCTGTTCAACGCTATAAAGGCCTTGGTGAAATGAACCACGAAGAACTTCGCGTCACCACCATGGACACAGCAAATCGTGTTCTCCTACGGGTAACACTTGATGATGCAGCCCAGGCCGACAACCTCTTTAGTGTGTTGATGGGTGAAGATGTAGAGAGCAGAAGAAACTTCATTCAACATAATGCGCGCGACGTACGATTTTTGGACATCTAGAAAGGCATATGCGTGACTGACAATATTGACACCGGTGATATTCAACACGGACGCATAGAACCTGTTGACATCAATGTCGAGATGAGCAGGTCCTATATGGACTATGCGATGAGCGTGATTGTTTCACGTGCACTTCCAGATGTTCGAGATGGACTCAAACCTGTGCATCGACGTGTGCTCTACGCGATGTATGACGGAGGTTTTCGACCAGATAAAGGCTACTCAAAGTGCGCCCGAGTTGTTGGTGAAGTTATGGGTACCTATCACCCACATGGTGATGGTGCGATTTATGACACCTTGGTGCGTCTTGCCCAATCATGGTCTCTTCGCTATCCACTAGTTCAAGGACAAGGAAACTTTGGATCTCCTGGAAACGATCCAGCCGCTGCCATGCGATATACCGAATGCCGCATGGCTCAACTTGCCATGGAAATGGTCCGAGACATTGATGAAGAAACTGTGGACTTCACAGCAAACTATGACGGCCGGACTGAAGAACCACTTGTACTGCCAGCACGTTTTCCAAACCTCTTAGTCAATGGCTCTGCTGGTATCGCTGTTGGTATGGCTACCAACATCCCACCACATAACCTGCGTGAAGTAGCAGAAGGTGTGATGTGGACTCTTGCCCATCCAGAGGCCGCTCGCGAAGAACTGCTTGCAGCCTTGATGGAACGCATCAAAGGTCCAGATTTCCCAACCGGCGCCTACATTGTTGGCCGAAAAGGTATCGAAGATGCCTACCGCACAGGTCGTGGTTCAATCACCATGCGTGCCGCTGTTGAAGTTGAAGAGGATTCGCGTGGTCGAACCCAACTTGTTGTCACGCAACTTCCCTATCAAGTAAACCCTGATAACTTAGCTGAACGTATTGCTGAACTTGTGAACACCGGCAAAATCACAGGTATCTCAGAGCTTCGCGATGAATCATCTGGTCGAACAGGCATGCGACTATGTGTTGTGCTCAAACGCGACGCAGTTGCAAAAGTTGTGCTCAACAACTTGTATCGCCATACCCAACTTCAAGAAACATTCGGTGCCAACATGTTGGCTCTTGTCGATGGTGTTCCACGAACGCTCACACTTGACGCATTTGTTTCAAACTGGATCACCCACCAACTTGAAGTGATTCAGCGTCGAACAAAGTATCGACTGCGCAAGGCGCAAGAACGCGCACATATTTTGCTTGGACTACTTAAAGCAATTGATCGAATCGAAGAAGTTATTGCCCTGATTCGAAAAAGCCCGTCTGCTCAAGAAGCACAGGGTGGCTTAATGAAGTTGCTTGAAATTGATGAACTACAAGCTCGCGCTATCTTGGATATGCAACTCAGAAAACTTGCAGCACTTGAACGTCAAGAACTTCAAAATGAATATGACGAACTCATGAAAATGATTTTGGATTACGAAGATATCTTGAAATCAGATGCACGTCAGCGTTCAATCATCAAAGAAGAACTTGAAGGCATTGTCGCCAAACACGGTGATGAGCGTCGAAGCCAATTCTTGGCCGATGAAGGAGATATGCGACAAGAAGATCTCATTGCAAAACGCAATGTTGTTGTCACCCTCACCAGTGGCGGCTATGTGAAGCGAACAGATGCAGCGCTTTACCGCCAACAAAAACGAGGTGGTAGAGGTGTGAAAGGCGCAAACCTTCGCCAAGACGATGTCGTTTCTCACTTCTTCATCACGACTACCCATAACTGGATTTTGTTCTTCACCAACAAAGGTCGCGTATTTCGAGCTAAAGCATATGAATTACCAGAAGCAGGTCGTGATGCTCGTGGCACACACGTAGCCAACGTGTTGGCATTTAGCGGTGAAGAATATGTCACACAGGTCCTTGATTTGAAGGATTATGACTCTGCTCCTTACCTTGTCCTTGCAACGAAGCAAGGTATGGTGAAGAAAACTCCATTAGGTGAGTACAACTCAAATCGAACTGGTGGATTGATTGCAATCAATCTCAAAGAAAACGATGAACTCATTAGTGCTCAGCTTGTTGGTGACAATGATGATCTACTCCTTGTCAGCAGCAAAGGCAACAGTGTTCGTTTCCATGCCAACAATGACACGTTGCGTCCAATGGGTAGAGCAACATCAGGTGTTATCGGTATTCGCTTCAAAGGCGATGACTATCTGTTGTCGATGGATGTTGTCAAAGAAGGATCATTTGTTTTCACAGCAACTGATGGTGGCTTCGCTAAACGAACTGCCGTTACTGAATGGGCACCAAAAGGTCGTGGAACACAAGGTGTTCGCGCAATGAAACTTGTTGAAGAACGAGGTTCCCTGGTTGGAGCACTGATTGTTAAGGAAGAAGATCAAATCTTTGCAATTGCAAGTAATGGTGTTGTCATCCGAACATCAGTATCGGATATTCGTCCAACTGGTCGTGACACCATGGGTGTGAGATTAATGAATCTTGTCGATGAAGATTCACTTGTTGGAATCGCTCGCGCCGTTGATGAAACTGAAATCGAAGAAGAAACCAATGAGTGAAATCAGAGCAAACCTTCGACTTGTTCGAATTGAAACCTGGTCACTCATCCGCACAGGTTTTCTGATTTCAGTTTCAATTGCAGTCACCATTTTCACAGCGAACATTTTGATGTTTATTGTGTTGGCGGGAATGGGTGTGTTTGAATCAATCGATCAGGTGTTAGGTGATCTCACCGGCGGCACCGCTGGGCTTACTGAAACCCTATCTTTTCCAGTGGTGTTTCTTTTGTCGCTCGCGATTGGATTATTTGAAATTGTGGTGACTACGACCCTCTTTGCAGTCTTCGGCTACATCTATAACGCAACAGTTCCCCTGACTCGTGGACTTGAGGTGACGCTGGCTGAAGACGTGGAAGGCAACGAGGGGTGATTTAAGGCAATTGCCCAAAATGAGGTAGCCTTCCGCCTCGATTTAGGGCCTATAGCTCAGGCGGTTAGAGCGCTTCCCTGATAAGGAAGAGGTCGGAGGTTCAAGTCCTCCTAGGCCCACGGATAAAATCCGACAAGGAGTAACAATGAAGAAACTATTCTCATTCGGTCTTCTTGTTGCCATTGCGTATTGGGTCTATCGAACCGTAGTTGGTCAACGAGAAACCGAAGCGTTATGGCGCGAAGCAACTGGCGAGTTTGACCTCCGCTAAAGTTGCCCACGTTCCATGGGGGCTTAGCTCAATTGGTAGAGCACCTGCTTTGCAAGCAGGGGGTTAGGGGTTCAAGTCCCCTAGCCTCCACTTACTCGTCTTGAGACCAGTTCTCAAGACGAGTTTTTATTAGAAACGGGGGTTTCATGTTGAACTGGATTGTTGATTGGTGGAACACAGTTTTCTACTCAATGATGGGTGGAAATTGGTTTCTGATGTTTCTCTTTGGTTGGGAAATCTTTATGATTCCAATCGGTTTTGTTGGAGCAATTATCTTTGTTGCACTAAGTATGATTTTCAATCTACTTGGATCACTATTCAAACGATAGCTCTAGAATCTTTCCATGACCTACATGGAAAGCTTCGATGACTATATCGATATCAACCAGAAAAACTGGGATTCACGAGTAGAAGGTCACTTAACAGGTTACGACATCAATACACTTCGATCAAAGCACGATGCGATCTCAGATGTTGTGAGATTTGATATTCCTCGAATTGGTGAAATCAAAGGGTTACGAGGTATTCACCTTCAATGTCACATTGGCACCGACACTGTTTCACTCGTAAGGCGTGGTGCAACCATGGTTGGCCTTGATTTCTCTCCAAAGTCAATCGATGCTGCAAGACTCATCGCCAAAGAGCTCAATGCTGAAGTTCCGTATGTGTTATCGAATGTGTACGACGCCGTTGAAGCACTTGAAGATGCTGGAATTGAAAAGAACTTTGACTTTGTTTTCACAGGGGTTGGGGCACTGTGTTGGCTACCTGAAATCAAACCTTGGGCAAAAGTGGTATCAGCACTTTTGAAACCTGGCGGCTTTCTCTTCCTTAGAGAGGGCCATCCAATGCTTTGGAGTATTGGTGAAAGTCATCCTGATGGTTCAATCCGGGTTGAATATGAATACTTTGAAGGTACCGGGATCTATATGGAAGAAGAAAAGTCCTATGCAGGAGATGAAACTCTCTCTTCTCCTGGATCAATCAGTTTCAATCATTCTCTAAGTCAAATATTTAATGCATTATGGGATGAGGGAATGGAGTTAGTTCTTTTTGAGGAACACACTTCGGTTCCTTGGGAACCAATTCCAGACGCATTTACGCGGTTACAAGACATTGATGAATGGGAACTCAAGACTCGCGCTAATCGACTTGCTGCAAGCTATTCTTTGAAGGCTATTAAGAAATAGCGTTAAGTTCAGCCTCAACCATAATGGCGGCAAGTTGAGGTGTGAGAACTTGTGGTTTCCAACCTAGAAATTTCTCTGCTTTTGAATAGTCTCCTACTAATACATCAATTTCACTTGGTCTGAAGTAGCGCTCATCAATCTCGACATATCGTTGCCAGTCAAGGTTGAGTTTCTTTCCACAAAGGTCAAGAAAGTCTCTCACCGAATACGATGTATTTGTTGCTAACACAAAATCTAGCGGTTCACTATGTTGCATCATCCGCCACATACCTTCAACATATTCAGGGGCATAACCCCAGTCACGCTTTGCATCAAGATTACCGAGTTTGATTGTTGTGTCGATACCTTTGCTAATTCGAGCAAGTCCACGAGCAATTTTCTTGGTAACAAATGTTTCACCACGACGAGGACTCTCATGGTTAAAGAGAATTCCATTCACAGCAAAGAGACCATACGCTTCTCTGTAATTACGAGTCATTGAATGGGCATACAGTTTCGCCGCTCCATAAGGAGAACGAGGAACAAATGGTGTTTCCTCATTTTGTGGGGAGGGTGCTTGCCCATACATCTCAGATGAAGATGCTTGATAGAACTTTGTATCCGGTGTAATCGCTCGGATTACTTCGAGAATTCTCGTTGCACCGAGTCCTGTGATTTCACCTGTGTAGTAAGGCATATCAAATGACACCCTCACATGGCTTTGGGCTGCGAGGTTATAGATCTCATCAGGTTGTGAGTGTTCAACGATATTTGTGAGTGATGCAGAGTCCGATAAATCAGAAAAGTGAAGAAAGAACCTCTTATTGAGTAAATCCTGATTATCGTGAAGGTGGTCAATTCGATCTGTATTGATTGAAGAGGAGCGACGAACTAACCCATGAACGGTGTAACCCTTATCAAGGAGGAGCTCTGCAAGATAGGAGCCATCCTGGCCAGTGATGCCAGTGATGAGGGCAACTTTGCTCATCTCTTACACTCCATTCACGAATTCAGGCGTAAGAATAGACCTGTTGACCACACATTCATTGGAGTGATACGTGAAGAAAGACAAGAAAGTCTTCGTTGCGGGAAGTACTGGTCTTGTCGGTAGTTCACTCGTCAGAGCGCTCAAATCAGGCGGGTACACCAATCTCCTGACCCCAACTAGAAATGAACTTGACCTCACAAATCGCTCGCACGTATTTGAATGGTTCGAAACTAATCAGCCAGACGTTGTATTTCTGGCAGCCGCTCGAGTAGGTGGAATTGGTGCGAACAGTGCCTATCCGGCTGAATTCATTAGCGAGAATCTACAAATCCAAGTGAACACTTTAGATGCGGCAGCAAAATATCGGATAGAAAAACTTATCTTTCTCGGATCATCTTGTATTTATCCAGCAGATGCCCCCCAACCTATGAAAGAAGAGTACCTCCTTACAGGACCGCTCGAACCAACAAACCACGCTTATGCAATGGCCAAACTTGCTGGGATTGAACAAGTGAGAGCGATTCGTGAGCAATATGGTCTTGAATGGATCTCAGTAGTACCAACAAATCTTTATGGGCCTAATGACAACTTCGATTTGAATACTAGCCATGTTATCCCTGCAATGATTCGAAAGTTTCATGATGCGAAAATCAATAGCGACAAATCAGTTGAACTTTGGGGAGATGGATCACCACTTCGAGAATTCATGTTTGTTGATGATTTGGCAGGTGCTTGTTTGTTTTTGCTAGAACACTACGACAGTTCGGATCCAATAAATATTGGTACTGGTGAAGAAGTGTCGATTAAGAATCTTGCTGAAATCATTCAAAGTATTGTTGGTTTTACTGGCAGTGTTGTTTGGAACAAAGAAAAACCAAATGGCGTGAAGAGAAAATTACTTGAGGTTTCAAAGTTACAGTCACTGGGCTTTATCACACACACGTCACTTGAAAATGGTCTTTCACGAACTTACAAATGGTTTAGTTCTCAGTAGCTTTCAATTGACTAGTGAGGTATTTCTCACGACTGAGTGGTGAGAACAAGACAAATGTTGCAGCAAACACAACACCAATTGATCCAAGCCAAATAGTTGGAATAATTCCTAGTAATTCCCCAAGTACACCGCTCAATACCGCAGCAATCGGCATCACTCCCCATACGAAGAATCGAATGGAAGCATTCATTCTGCCAAGGAGTTCTTGAGGACAAATTCGTTGTCTCGCACTCACTTGAGTGATGTTGTACGAGAGGATTGTGAATGTGGTGATGATGCCACTGAGAGCAAGTAATGCAATTTGCGTTACACCACTGAAATTAATTGCAACTGGAATGATGCAAGCAGAAATACCACTTGTTAGAGCAGATCCTGCAATCACAGGTCCTTCACCAAACCATTTGATGAGCTTTGTTGTGGAGAGAGCTCCAGCAAGACCACCAATAGCTGCAAGCGAACCCAAAATTCCATACGTAGCAGGTGACATTTCTAAATCGCGCAGATATAGCAACGGGGTGAGAGTAAATGCGAGCGTTGAGAAAAAGTTTGAAGTTGCAGTAGTGAAAGAAATACTTCGAATATATTTCTGCTGCCAGACGAAACGTAGACCTTCAAGAATCTCCACTTTCACAGCGCGACGTTCCGCTTTTGGCTTTGGAGTTTCTTCATCTTTGATGAGTGAAAGTGCAATTGCAGATCCTAGGAATGAAAATGCATCAACCAAAATCAAAAGCGGTGCTTTAAAGATCGTGAGGAGAAAACCTGCGATAGATGGTCCACCTAGATGTGCAAGTTGATTCGTGGTTTCAAGTGCTGAATTGGCAGGAGCAATCTTGTCTTCAGGAAACAGAATTGGAATGTAACTTTGATAGGCAACATCAAAAAAGAGGGAGGCAATGCCTATAAGGAAACCAATGGCAATCAGGTGCCAAATCTCAAGCACTCCGACATACCAAAGAATTGGGATGCTCAACACTGCAAGGAAACGAACGAGGTCTCCAATAATCATCACGTCGCGTTTTCGCCAACGATCAACCCAGACTCCAGCAAAGAGTCCAAAGAAAAGAAACGCCGCATTATCAGCAGCATTCAAGATGCCCATCTGAAATTCAGTCGCACCAAGCAGTAGCACTGCGAGCACTGGATAGGCAAGGCCAACAATTTGTGTTCCAAAAACACTGATTGTTTGACCTAGCCAAAGTTTCCTGAAGTCAGCAATTTTCAGCATTGATAGCACTCGGTGAGTGTAGTGAGACATGCAATGTGTCTTGATTACATTTGGTCAGTAGTAGAGGAGTTTTATGGCTGAAGTGCCATCGTGGTTTGATATTCTGTTTCGAGGATATAAAACCATTCCTACTACAAGTTGGAAGAGTGATTCCCGTTGGCGATTTAGTTTAAAGACCTTCTTCGTCTTGATGATTGGCTTCTTCTTCTTTGGTGTTGGCGAAGGACTAGTGTTTCTGAGCGCTATTGGAAATTCACCGTGGATCGTCCTCTCTGAAGGTCTGACGAATTACTCACCATTTGAAATTGGTACAGCAACCCTCATCATCAGTATTTTCGTATTTCTATTGTGGATTCCACTACGTGAAAAACCTGGGGCTGGGACAATCTTCAATATTTTGATGATTCCTTTTTGGATTGAAATTACAATTCATATCTTTCCGCGAACGGATTCGATCTATGTAGGAGTAGCACTTGCAATCATCGGGGTTCTATTCGTAGGACTTGGAAGTGCGCTGTATTTAACAACCAATTTAGGTCCAGGCCCGCGTGATGGCTTGATGACATCACTGCATCAAAAAACCGGTATTCGTGTGAGTCGAGTACGACTATCAATTGAAACAAGTGTGTTGCTCATCGGATTTTTGATGGGCGGCACGGTGGGACTAGGGACATTAATCTTTGCGTTAGGCATAGGTCGCTCTGTTGCCCTATGGTTAGCGGTGGTAGCCCGATTTGGAGGAACAACATGACAATTGCAGTAATTCATACAACTAAAGGTGATATTGAAGTAGAGCTTTTTGAGAACCACGCACCCAAAACTGTTCAAAACTTTATTGGTTTAGCGGATGGCACCAAACCTTGGAAAGACCCGCGAACTCGTGAGGCTGGAGTTGGGCCACTGTATAAAGATGTGCCATTTCATAGGGTTATTGCAGGCTTTATGATTCAGGGCGGCGATCCACTTGGTACTGGTACAGGTGGACCTGGCTATAACTTTGAAGATGAACCACATCCTGAACTTGTGTTCAATAAGCCATATCTGCTGGCGATGGCGAATGCTGGACCTAATACCAATGGCTCTCAGTTCTTTATAACGGTAGCACCAACCACATGGTTGAATTTCAAGCACACTATTTTCGGTGAGGTTACCGATCAAGCAGGTCGTGATGTTGTGGATGCAATTGCGAAAGCACAAACTGGAGCGCAAGATCGTCCGGTTGAAGAAATCTTGATTACATCAATTACAATCAAGTAGATAATGAACCCTCAGTACTGTAAGTGGCATCCGGATGTAGAAACCTACATTCAATGTAATCGCTGTGACACACCAGTGTGTGTTGATTGTCGCAAGGATGCACCCGTCGGCTTTCACTGCAGAGATTGCATGCAGGATGCACGTTCAACAGTACGGCGAATCAAAGTTCGAAAAGCAAATGTAACTCGAGTGATTATCGGTATCTGCCTGGCAATCTTTTTGCTTGACTCAGCAGGATCTGGTGATCTCTTTATTCAGTATGGTGTGAACGCAATTGCCATTACTGAATTTGGTGAGTACTACCGACTCATCACAGCGATGTTTATTCATGGATCGATTATTCATATCGCATTCAATATGTTGAT
>JBDLTY010000017.1:0-2736 GCA_039805585.1 Actinomycetota bacterium
GTCGTTTCAGCCCAAGTGATTTGCTGGGTGGCCGAATTTGCACTTGATTCTTGGTTCCACATTCCGCTGTTTTCAATTCCAAGTGCTGTTCTTATTATTCTCTTTATCGGCATCTGGCGAAAAACTCATTCGAATGATGTACGAGTGAGCGCTAGCATTCTTTTCATCACGTTTCTTGTGGTTTTAAATCTCATCGAAACTACAGCTGGCGATTGGCGCATTGCCGCATGTGATGTTGGGCAGGGAGACAGCATCCTCATTCGAACAGCAGAGCACTCTGCTGTGATGGTGGATACTGGCGATGATCCGGCAAAACTACGAGCATGCTTGGAGTATTTTGACATCGAAATTATTCAAACGCTTGTGATTTCGCATATTCATCAGGATCATTACGGCGCTTTTGAAGTGCTCGATGAATTCCGGCCAGAGAACGTAGTTATTCCAAAGGGTTACGTCACTGAGAGCTTTCGTTATCAACTTTCAAAGATCTTTCCAGAGGTCATCGTTGGAGAAGCCGGTTATGGTCAGAGGCACTCCTACGGCCAATGGCACATCATTCAAGTAGGGGAGGAAGCATCAGATAGTGGTACAGATGTCAATAATTCCGGCATTGTTATCTATGCATTCGCAGGCGGCGTGGATGCACTGCTTCTTGCAGATATAGAAGTCACAGCACAACAAAAGCTCGTCTCAAGTGCAGGTGATTGGGGGATAGATATTGTGAAGATTGCCCATCATGGATCTCGCTACCAACATCCAGAGTTCGCCAAAGAACTCAAGGCGAAAATCGGTTGGGTATCAGTTGGGCAGGACAATTCTTACTCACATCCTCATCCAGAAATGATGGCTCTCTACAAGGCGGCCGGTACTCGGCTTTTTTCAACCGAAGAGTGCGGACATTTATACTTCGATTCTTCCTCGAAAAGCATATTAACCTCCCGAGCCTGTAGTGAACTTTGAGTGTCTGTCACACTATGCAAGTGAGTTTGACTGTCGTAAGTGCCGGCGAAGAATTTCTTGCTGAACGATTTCTTTCACAAGCCTGGAAATCATTTCTGCACGATAATCCTGAGGCTGAGAAACGAATAGTTGATGCTGCTGGTGAAAATGCGCTGGCTGAATTGAGCGATGCACTTTCTCCCTCCCTCTTTGGCGAAATTATCTTTTTAGTGGTTGATAACATTGAATTGGCAACAGATGATATGCAGGAGTTTTTCCTGAAGCGCTGGGCTGAGGAAGAACGGCCAGTGACGTTTGTTGTGCAAAGGACATTTGTCAAAGGACGAGGATTTGCCGACAAACTGAAGAAAGCGAATGAACAAGTAGTCTTCGAGAAAGTCAAAGGTAAGGCTTTTAGCGACTTCATTGTCATGGAATGCAAAACAGCAAAACGAAAGATTGAACCTGACGCTGTTGCATTGTTGCGTAATGCCATAGGTGATGACTTGCGACAGTTATCTGCCTCAATCTCACAAATCCTTGTTGATGTTGAAGATAATCCAATTACTGCAAAGTCACTTGGTATGTATTTCGAAGGTTTTGCAGTTGTACCGCCATATCAAATTGTGGATTACGTTTTTGCGAGAAAGCCACTAGAGGCATTACTTGCCCTCAGGTGGGCATTGGATAGTGATCCCAATATCGGCCCTGCCATTATCGCAACAGCGATGAATACGATTCGATCACTTGTTGCCGTTGCCAATAGTCCTGCGGGAGTGACCGAAGCGGAAATAGCCACTATGGCCTCAGTGCCAGTTTGGAAAGTTAAAACCATACGCGAACAATTACGACGATGGCGAGCCAGTGAACTTGCCGATGCAAGTTTGCTCTTAACTCATGTTGATGCATCGCTCAAAGCAGGAGCGGTAGATGAACTTGGCAGAATTTTAGTTCTCGACCCAGTGCAACGAAGAGCACTACTTGAGAAAACTGTGATTGAGATTGCGACTTTGTCGCGCTAACCTACTTGAGGGTATTGACGAGTTTGTCCACACCAGACTTGCGATTAGCCGCATTGTTCTTGTGAAGGACACCTTTTGAAACTGCTCGGTCAAGTTCACGTCGAGCATTCGTAGCTTGAGCCAAAGCCTCAGTCTTATCGCCAGCCTGAACAGCTTCACGAGTTTTGCGCACGGCAGTGCGAACTGCTGAGCGAACTGTCTTATTGCGCTCGCGTGCAACCTCGTTTTGCTTGTTACGCTTCTTTTGAGACTTGATGTTTGCCACGTGATTCTCTCGTTTCTTGTCTGTAAGCGAGGCGAAGAATAGCGGGTGACCTGCCCAAGACGCCAATTCGGGTACATTCGTGGGAGACTTTGCCCCGATTCAGCACAAAGGACCTCATTTTGACCAAGCCTGGCAAGACCCAACCTTGGGTCATTCGCAATTTTTGCATTATTGCCCATATCGACCACGGTAAGTCCACCTTGGCCGATCGCATGCTGCAAATCACAGGTGTGGTCGATGAACGGCAGATGCGGGCACAGTACCTCGATCGAATGGACATCGAGCGCGAGCGTGGCATCACTATCAAGAGTCAGGCTGTGCGGCTTCCATTCAAAGCAGATGACGGAACCGACTATGTCTTGAATCTCATTGATACGCCAGGACACGTCGACTTCACCTACGAAGTGTCCAGGTCACTTGCGGCGTGTGAAGGTGCAATCCTGCTCGTAGATGCGGCGCAAGGTATTGAAGCTCAGACCCTCGCGAATCTTTATTTAGCAATGGAAAACG
>JBDLTY010000018.1:0-4530 GCA_039805585.1 Actinomycetota bacterium
ACACTCATGACAGGAATTCCTCAGTCCATGTGTGTGGGCCAAATGAAGGGGGTCTGGATGAGAGCGACACCTTCAATCGGCGCAGATAATGAGTAAACGTCAGGAATATCTAGTTTCCAAAATCCGCGACTTGAAATCTACCAGTAATCCTGCGGAAAAGATTTGTGTTGTAGCGGCAGAGATTCTTCAATGTGACATTGCTTCTATCTGCCTGACTATTGCAAACACTTTTAACCCAGTAGCAACGACAAGCAAGCTTGGCACGTATCTGGATGAAGAACAATTCGTCTTGGGTGATGGCCCAACTTTTTTATCACGATTTTCGTCTTCACCAATACATGTAGAGAACTTCCAAGATAAGAGTTCTATTGATGCTTATCCAGCATTTTCAAGAGTTGCAATGCAGCATGAACTTGTCTCAGCGCATGTATTTCCACTTTCGATTGGTAGTGCTCAAATTGGCGCTCTAACTTTGTATTTCAAGCACCCTGTTACCTTGAGTTCCGATCAATATGCAGACTGCCTTATTCTCGCCACCCTTGCCACGGCTGAACTAGTCAGATTACAAGCAGGGATTGACGGTAGCTCTGTTAATGAAATGTTCGAATCCCAGCAATTGCGCAAATCTGTCTTGCAAATTGCGGCTGGTATGACTGCTGAGAAACTCAATTGTAATGTGATTGAAGCGTTAGTCAGAATCAGAGCACTGGCATTTTCTCTGGATTTACCGGTAACCGAACTCGCACAGAAAATTGTCAATCGAGAGATATCGATTGAGGAGTAAGCAACCAGGATGGTGAAACTATGAAAGAACAAGCACTAGATGCACAAACTGCATACGAACTTGCTGGGACCTTCATTGAAGTGACCGAAGGTGTCACACGAGGAGTAGAGAGCATAGAGGTTTTTACGCTCCTTACTGAGCGTTGTGTGAAGTTACTGCCAGTTGAAGCAGCAGGTATTTTGTTGAAGGATGTCACCGGAACTTTACAAGTAATTGGGTCATCTTCACCCTCTGCCCATTTATTGGATCTTTTTCAGATACAAAGTGAGCAAGGCCCATGCCTTGAATGTACACAGAGTGGCAATCGGGTCAGTGACACCGCCCTCAGCCCAGAAGGAAAATGGCCAAAATTCTCAGCACTAGCACGACAGGAGAAGTACCAGGCCGTCTACGCTCTGCCCTTAAGTTCTCGTGGTGTCACCATAGGTGCGCTCAATCTATTTTCTCTGCAAGTGTTAGACGAATTTACTCTCGATATTGCACAAACCTTTGCTGACACTGCAACTGTCTCATTATTACAAGCGGATGTCGTGATAGATCAGCAGATCGTGCTTCGCAAAATTCACATTGCAGTTGAATCTCGAAATACTCTTGAACAAGCTCAAGGAATGATATCTGAGCGATTTTCAATTTCACCAGACGCTGCCTTGGAGAAGATTAGTATTGCTGCCAAGGACGCGCATCTCTCCCTTCTTGGAGCGGCACGAGCGATTGTTCAACGCGATAAATCCTCGGCGATATTTTCAATTCTAGAGAAGAAATGACTCGAATGGACGGGGAAGCAAGTGTCAGTGATACAGAAGAGGAGATTGAAACTTCTCAGTATGCTCACACAAAGAGCCGAACTGGCATACGCGATTTTATTCAGCGCGGACCGCACCCGACATCTACACCAGAGTTAAACAAGATTGAGCGAGACGGTGAACCCTTTCCATTCGTCATTGCTTTGATTCCCGCGTACAACGAACAAGACTCAATTCTCAACACAATCGAATCATTGAGAAATCAAACCCGTAGACCTGAAGAAATAATTATTGTCGCTGATAATTGCACAGATGACACCGTAGCAATTGCAATAGCTGCAGGAGTTTCAGTTTTTGAATCAACGCATAATGAAGACGGTAAAGCCGGCGCGCTAAATGAAATTTTGGCTGGGATTCTGCCGATACTCGACTTTGATGATTGTATCTTGGTGATGGATGCAGATACTGAATTGACAGAAAGGTTCATCGAACTATCTGTAAAAACTCTTTTCAGTACATCAGCAAAACCAATTGGAGGAGTTGGTGGGATATTTCTAGCCAGTGATGATTCATGGAATTTAATCAGACAATTACAAACCAATGAATATGTTCGATATCAACGAAGGTTAGCTAGACGACGAGGACGAGCACTCGTCTTGACTGGTACAGGAACAGTGTTTAAAGCAGGAGTACTGCTTGAAGTTCAGGCTGCTCGTGAGCGTGGTGATATTCCAGATCTTGGTCATGCACATGGTGTGTATGACATATCGGCTCTTACTGAAGACAACGAATTAACTCTTTCTGTCAAGGAATTTGGTTACCGAGTTCTCTCACCAAAGGAATGCACCGTGAAAACTGCACTTATGCCAACTCTTGATAGTTTGTTCAAACAACGAAGGCGATGGCAACGGGGAGCGCTAGAGAACATTTTGGCGCATGGAGTTAATCTGCACACTCTTCCGTACATCTTGCGTCAAATTTTGACCTACCTTGGTGTGTTGTTTCTTCCATTCTATGTCTACACTCTTACGCTTGCTCTAATTCAACAGAGTGATATCAATTTCTTTCAGCCTATTTGGATAGCAGTTGCCGTTGTTTACATACTTGAGCAAACCTTTTCTGTGAGGAAAGGTGGAATTCGATCTCTAATTGTGTCAATATTAGTTATTCCAGAGATATTGATGAATATCTTTCTAGATGCAATCTATGTGATTTGTTTCTTCGGAGCACTCTTTGCAACAGACGAAAAGTGGGGAAGGATGCGACATTTACAAGCGGAAGCTGCTTTAGCTCAAGACTTGAAAGCGAGAAATCTAACTATTCATCAAGAAGTATCACTTCATGGAACCCACGAACTACGACGGCGTGCTGACTATAAATTTGTCTCTCTGATACTCCTCATTGTCACGATGTTTACTGTTTCATTCCTTATCAAAATTCCGCTAACTAATCTCCAAGCTGCTTGGAACATTATCGCAATCTATGTATTGGCCGGGTTTGTAGCGACGCTGGGAAGACTCGTTCCTGTTAAAACGTTCTAGGCTTTAGTTCTAAGCGTATTAATGAATTTGGTTTTTGTGGCTACGGAAGTTGCATGAGCGATGTAAACTACAATCTAATCAAACCTAAAGTTAGACCGATCGTAAAACACCAGACGAAAGCACCCAACACCCACTTGACCTTCAAGTTATCCCAGTTTCCACCGCTTCGACCAAAGAGCTCTAATAATCCAAAGAGAACCCCAGGTAGTAGTAACCAGATATATGAATTTCGGATGACATCATTACTTGGTTCGCTTCCTAGGAGTATCTTCGCCAAATAAATACCAATGACGAGCGTGAGACTGAATCGCAACAAGCCTCGAGGAAGCCACTTATGTAGTGGTTGCCAATTTGGTAAATCATCTTCCCAAATCTTGATTACCTGAGGCAGAGCAAGAAGTAGCATTGCTGTGATGGTGATTGGGGTAATGCCAAAGAACGGTTCTGCAATGAGAACAAAGACAATACTTCGCAAGACTATTCCGAAGAATGTCATTGCTTTACCTGGACTTGTGAGTTGTTGCGGAATCACCGTCTTACTTCGTTCAGGATAAATGTTGCTCGCCAAATCCTCGCCCAGCATTCGGACTAGAACGCCAACAAAACCAGCCCATCGAATGAACTCGATCTGCTCAGTTGTCACTAACTCAAGACCACTCAGTCCATTGAGTGCTTTCAGCATTGAACCAGCAGCAAATGCAACAAACACCGGTGGCATGATGTAGTCCAAAATTCGCTCAAGCGTAGATGTGCTATCGCCTCGCCATACTCGCCGAAGTGGTCGAATCACATGTACCAGTAATGGGAGTGACGTCATGAGAACACCCAAACCGAGGAGCATTCGCCAATCTCCTGCAACCAGTATTTCTCCTTGAAATACTGCAACGAGTGAAACTGTGACAAATGCAAACACTCCAGCAAGCGCATCGACAAAACTTAGAAGAATAAGAACAAAAAGCACGCCATCAGATGGTTTAGCAAGCGAAGCAGGATTAAGAAGTGCATCAACAAGTGCTAGTCCAGCGGAGAAAAGCCACAGTCCTATGGATCCAGAACCAAAGAACACGCGGAACCAAGCGCCGTCTGCTAACAGGCGAGGAAGGAGTGAACTTACTCGACCGACTTTGAGTATCAAACTATTGATTGAGTTGTCTAATCGAGTGCTGCCAGGTAGTCGTCTTGTCCAATGCATATCCCCATACCCTGTTACTTCAACATTCACAGATTTCAGTTTCTTGGTGACAACTGCTGCCAATTTACCTTGAGTATCGTCTCGTCGGGCTTGGGATGTGCTTGATTGATTACTAAATCCACCAGCTCCACCAAGTGCAAGGAGTGATGTAGCAGCAATTGCAATACCGGCTGTCGTTACAACATTAACTTTAGTGTCATAGATTGCAACACCATGTTTTGCTGCTCGTGCTAGTTGGGAGGCAGTTTCATCAGTGAATTCAGATATCTC
>JBDLTY010000019.1:0-3891 GCA_039805585.1 Actinomycetota bacterium
TGGATTTATTCTGGGTCTACTGGGTCTGACTCATGTAAGTCGACGTGCACGTCGTCTTCAATCAGCTCCGATGGATCAATCTGGTCAACTGTAACCTCATCAATTACTAGTGAACCCGATACCGCCACGTTAGATTTCAACACACTTTCGGAATGCGCACCGCAACCGTGGTCAAAACTGACTACCTTGCCATCTGATGGTGACAGTGAATTTGCGCAAATGCCAAATGCTTGACCAAGCTTTCCGCCAACTGGGATAAGCCACCCGCAATTCACGCAATTCAATTCCGCGTAGCGAGCAAACGGAGAACGTGGTCCGTTGTCTCCCTGTCTCCAACGAGCAACCGCTTCATCAACTCCTTCATTGGAAAGCACACGCACTCTTCCTAAACCCAAACTCCACCACAGTGGCGTCAGAGGTTCTATCTGTAGTTCCATATTCTCAACATCGGTGTACCCAGGAACAAGCCTCGTATCATCATCAGCAGTTTCAATCACATCACCTGGAACTAAATCACCTGGCTGCAAACGAGAAGACCAAGGAACCCATGCTTTGGCAACAAGTGCACCATCACCTGGCTCCAACCACACTTCGTTCACAGTGAGGTACTCCAGATTCACAGATGCGCACCAACGCCAACCGACATATCCCTGATGCGTATTTTCGAATTGAATTATTTGAAGACCATCTGCCTCAACACTTTGTAGGTGCTCTCCTACCTGAGCAACTTCAGCAATCTCAAGCAGTGCTTTTCTCGCAACATCAATTGCGTTCATGCTGACTCCTTTGCGATGCAATCAGTTGAGATCGACGACGCGCACTTTGTCTGAAGCCGAAAGCCATAATTCCAAGTCCAACACCACTGAGCATCGACAGCAGCCACAGGCCCGAAATCGCCTGATTCCCAAAGATTGCAGGTGAGAATGCCAGGACTCCGAAAAGGATTCCCAGCCCAAAAATACTGGCTCCAATTCGTTGCCAAAGGTCGCTATTTCTCATGATGTCCAAGCCTAGTGCTACGCCCGAATGGGTAATTTCAGATAGCACCACTAACCTATGCCTATCGAGCCTATCAACGACAAGAAGAGGTCAGAATGCCTACCGGTAAAGTGAAGTGGTACAAGGTCGAACAAGGTTTCGGCTTTATTGCTGATGACAATGGTGAAGATGTGTTCGTGCATGCCTCAGCATTGCCTGAAGGCGTGCCGTCACTTCGACCTGGCCAACGAGTTGAGTTCGGCATTGTGGACGGTAAGCGTGGACCACAAGCACTCTCCGTGCGAATCTTAGATCCAATTCCGTCCGTAGTGAAGGGAAACCGAAAAGCCGCAGAAGCACTTGGTATTCAAATTGAAGATGTGATTGTGCTACTCGATAAAGTTGCTAACGATCTCAAGGCCGGACGTTTTCCTCAGGATGCACAGGCGAAAAAAATCGCTCAGATCTTGCGCGCAACTGCTGATGATCTTGACGTTTAGTTCGATTTTCCTTGCACTTTAGCGTGTAACCAATCTGGAAAATCTTGCAGCGTTTCAAACACAACGTCAGGGTTATGTTCCCGTAGTTCCGCTTCACTGCTGGGTCCTGTCGTCACGACAATACTGAGCGCACCAGCGGCACGAGCAGCTTGAATATCTCCTGGATGATCCCCAACATAAATTTGCGCATTTTCGTGTTGGAGTGCTTCTCCTTTGTGTTCTGCGAATAAATAGCCATACGTGACGTCAATCTCAAGGTTCACAACATCAAGCACTCGATCGACAAAATCTTTTTTCTTTGCGCTCACTACAACGGTCTTGCCATCAAGTGCTTTGATCGCTTCAATCGATTCGCGAGCACCTGGAAGTAAGGTCGATTTCGGGATACCAAACTCGCCGTAATGAGCTCGATATTCGTCGAGTAACTGCTCGTACGTGTAGTCTGGCAACCACAAAGGGAAAACTCGATCAAGTGGCAATCCAATAGTTGCTAGCGCTTCTGACTTTTCAATTTCGACTCCGTGAAGTTTGCAAACATGAACAAGTGCTTCGGCGATACCCTCAGCTGAATCTACAAGTGTCATGTCTAGATCGAAGCCAACCACTAATTGATTCTGAGTCATTGCTCTTCTAGTCTCTCGAAATTGTCAATGCATCACTGACGTAATGAACGCCGTCAGAGCCAGTCATGATGGCTGCAACTTGCATGGTGGAGGAACTACCCCATATCCACGTTGGAATAATGAATCTGTACGCACTGTTGTCATCGACTCCAAGTCGCTGCCAGGGGCTTTGATCGTTTAAGCGATACACAAATGTTGCAATGAAAGGTATTTTGGCTTGATTGGTTTTCGCAATCAGCGTTGGTTCAATAGCCAGTCCGTCTTTCTGGTATTCAATTGAAACATTCAATCCAGCAACAGGACTTGGTGCTTTCACATTACTCTTGAACACAAAGACTGAGTTCGCAGGCATAGTCACTGACAAGACTCCAGTGTCTGAACTTGTAAGCGAAGCAGAAGAACCGAAAATTCCCGTGAAGGCAGCATTTTGACTCCAGGTATTCACTTTGACGCTGCGGGCTGCATCTTGAGGATTTGCCATCACAATATATTCATTCCAGGTTGCACGATCGAAACGTGACCAGGCAGAGATTTGATTTGGTACTGCCAAACGCCAGACCTTCTTTTTCTTAATGCGTAAGCACTGCACATACCACTTGCCCTTTTTCACAATCTTCGATTTCCCAACAGTCTTGCAAGGCGAGTTATGTACTTTCGGCATCGTGATAGTGGCGGTTTGTGGTTGGAAAATACCTGTGCGAAGTGCTAGGTGATTCTTGCGTAGTTCTCCGAGCACTTTGAGATTATTCATAATTGGATGACTTTGAATAGTGAGTGAACTGCCATTACCAATCGGCGGCATGCCCGCTCTATCCTCAGTTTTCCAGGTAACTACCTCAGTTGGAAACATGTCCTGGCGGGCTGCTTTATCGCCGCCGCCACCGATCATTCCAACTTCATCGCCGTAATACACGACTGGTGCTCCGCGCATGAGGAATAGCATTGAGTACGCGACATTCACTTTCTTTGCCAGATTAGTCATTGAAATTCCATAGAGCTGATTTTGAATCTGAGACGCGATTCGACCAAAATCGTGGTTACCTGCAAATGTTGTCAGTGAGTATGCATTTGAAATGTGACCATTTGGATGCTCGGATACGTTGTAATAGTCATCGTATCCAAACAAATTTGTCATTGTTTGAGCAGAAGCACCACCGATATAACTGATCAGAGCGGATGCACCATAAAAATCAAGCACCGATTGAAGCCCGCGTTCACGCACAAATTCGGAGAGTACTTCAGCATCGGCAGTTGCAATTTCACCGAACATCTCAGGAACATTCATGCCTTTCGCGGCAACTTTTTCATAGACTTTTGGAACCCAGTTATTGAAAAATTCCTTGTCAACGTGCTTGGCAGTGTCGATGCGAAAGCCATCAATGTTGTAGTCAATGACCCAATTGGCCCAAATCTCCGCTAAGCCTTCAATAACTACAGGGCTTTCTGTCATCAGATCATCCAGGCCAAAGAAATCCGCATAGAGCGATTGTTCATCGTTCGCCCAGTTCGAGATGTTCCCTCGATTGTGGTAGTTCTTAACATCTTGGAGGAATGCGGGCCACTTCAGATTACTGTCGCCAGCGTTGATTGATTTAGGAAAAGAGGCGAGGTTCAAAATTGGAAAGCAGTTCAGTTGACCCGTCTCAGTGCACAGTGGTTTACCTGCAACAGATGCCAGCGAGACTACATTGCCCGCCGCATCCCGATAAGGTTTTGAAGACAACGTTTCGTACGTGTAACCATCACTGAAATTAATGATGTCTGCTGTGTGATTTACAACAATATCGAGG
>JBDLTY010000020.1:0-13312 GCA_039805585.1 Actinomycetota bacterium
TCAACATCAATTTTTACACCAAGTGCAATCGTGGAAAATCCATATGGCAGAAAATCCCTTGTAGTGGACAAACGAATCAGTGGTCTCACCAATCAAGCACTTCAAAGTGCGAACCCACAGAATATTCAATTGCTACAAGCGGATTTATTCATCACAGCTCTTGAGCAACCACAATCAAATCGCACTATTGTGATGCAGCCAACGCTCTGGAATATGTCAAGTGGTGCAAAAACTCCGGTTCTTGAAATTTTCACATCGAAGTGGCTCAATCCAATTGGTGCAAGTGAAGCACTGCGAAAGCCGATTACAACTGAGCGCTCGCTTCAAAACATTCAAACTTCATCACTCTCTGATCGTCAACGAACTCTCATTAATGACTTGGAGTCATATAGAAAGCGGCTTGCTCCATTTATTGCTGACTCAATTCATAATACTCAAACAATTCATGCTGGGCTCAGAGTTGCATCAGTATTTGATAAGAATCGTGACAATGTCATTGATTCAACGAAAGTTTTTTTTGACGACTTACTTGGAGCTGTCTCTATTGTAAGTAGCGGAAGTGTGGTCTTTGCACGTGAGTCTGGAGTAATACCAATCACCATCCGCAACAATTTGAGTGTCCCTGTATATGTCAATTTATTAGCTCAGGGATTTCCTGAGGTGCGAGTTGAACTTGGCAATATTGACTTTGTCGAAATTGGTGCAGGTCAACGCAAGAGTATTGAAATTCCAGCGACGTTATACGGGTCGGAAAGTGCATTTGTTAACCTTCAACTTGTCGATGCTCTGGGAAAGAAGATCGGCGAACCTAAACGAATAGAAATTGCATCAAGTGCTTACGCCACAATCGCTGGAATCTTCGTATCCATCGCCTTTGGGCTCCTTTTCCTTCTGCTGATTTACAACACTCAGAAGCGCATTAGGGCTTCACGAGCAGCAGCGTTGGAGAATTCACCACGTGAGTGAGTCAGGAATTCTCAAAAGCAGTGGACTAATGGCGTTAGGCACCATTGCTTCACGAATAACTGGAATTTTGCGTGATGTTGCGATGGTTGCAGCCCTTGGCTTTGCACTCATCAGTGATGCTTTTTCACTTGGTAACACGCTTCCAAACATCATTTACTTACTACTCATTGGCGGGGCACTTAACGCAATCTTTATTCCCCAAATCGTGCGGCATTTACAGAACGATAGCGATCATGGAAGGCGGTTCATAGATCAATTACTGAGCGCAACCATCGTTTTCTTATTTGCAATCACTGTGCTTGCAGTTCTTTTTGCCCCAACACTGATAAGTCTTTTTGCGCCATCGAATATGTCTGAAGCTCAGTTCGAATTGGCAGTTGCATTTGCACGCTTTTGTTTGCCGCAAGTTTTCTTC
The DNA here is from genome assembly GCA_039805585.1 of Actinomycetota bacterium. Classification (GTDB taxonomy): domain Bacteria; phylum Actinomycetota; class Actinomycetes; order S36-B12; family UBA5976; genus JAFMIT01. The sequence goes on from JBDLTY010000020.1 coordinate 1,382, forward strand.
TATGGATTATTCACCATGATTCAGCAGGTTTTGAATGCACATAACAGATTCACACTCTCGTTTTTCGCTCCAGTACTCAATAACGTGATTGCCATTAGTGTGTTTGTGAGTTTTATTTTTGTTGCAAGTCCGCTCAATCACTCAAATCTCGAGTTACCAATAGAGCAGGTTGCCTTACTCGGTCTTGGTTCAACACTTGGTGTTGCGCTTCAAGCACTCATTCTCGTACCGGCATTAAAGAGTACGGGGTACTCCTTCAGTTTCAATTTCACATGGCGGGAAAGCGATCTTGGAAAAACGCTACATCTTGCAAAATGGACCATTGCTCTCATAGCAGTAAATCAAATTGCCTATATCATCGTGACTCGCTTTGTGACATCGGTGAACATAGAGGCAGCAATTTCAAGTGGGACTGCGGCAGGGCTGACAACATATCAAAAGGCTAATTTGATCTACATCCTGCCGCATTCAATCATTACTATCTCTTTGATAACAGCATTGCTACCAAAGCTCAGTAGTAGTGCCAATCAAAACAACGAGAAAGATTTCGGACATCTCGCAGCCTACAGTTTTCGAATGATTTTGACACTAATGATTCCAGTTGCGCTCTTTCTTTTCATCACTGCGCCAGATATTTCTGTTTTTCTTTTTGGATATGGCGCGGCTGGCATTGACGCGGCTCGGATTGTGGGTGTTGTGACTGCTCTCTTTGCCCTTGGACTTCCCGCATTTTCACTTATCTATGTCATCAATCGAATTTGGTATTCACTTGAGGACACAAGAACGCCATTTCTTTTTTCAATAGTGATCAATGTGATTGCAGTTGCACTCGGTATATATTTATTCTCTCAGGCCACAGGCGCGGACAAAATCGGTATGTTCGGTATTAGTTATGCAATCGCCTACTGGGTCTGTTTAGGGTTGTCACTTTGGGTACTGCAGCGCAAAGTCCAGCACCTAGAACTCAAGCTTGTTGCAATCCTTAGTCTCAAAGTACTGCTCGCTGCAGGAATCACAAGTGCAATACTTTGGTGGCTGATGAACCTCAATGAAGATTTGTTCACTCAAAATTCAATTGTGCTATTGCTGAAGATATCAGTAGTTTGGATTCTAGGAATTGTTCTTTTTATACTTTTTGCAAGCCTTTTGCGAATACGTGAAATTAGAGACGCTGCTTCTCTGCTCGCTAAGCGTCTGAAACTGACATCTGGAAACTGAAGTAGAATCACCCCGTTACAAGGAGACGCGATGTCGATTAGAAATGTAATCATTATTGGTTCTGGACCTGCCGGGTATACCGCAGCGCTGTATGCCGCGCGAGCGCAACTCAATCCTCTGATCTTTGAAGGGGCAGTAACTGCAGGTGGAGCGCTCATGAACACCACTGAAGTAGAAAACTTTCCAGGCTTCACCGATGGCATCATGGGTCCTGCGCTTATGGAAAACATGAGAGCACAGGCAGTTCGTTTCGGTGCTGAGATGATTACTGATGATGTTATTGAAGTAAACCTCAAAGATGAAATCAAAACAGTGAAAGATAGTTCGGGGAACGAATACCAAGCGAAGTCTGTTATTTTGGCGATGGGTTCTGCCTATCGAGAACTTGGTGTGCCGAATGAAAAACGCCTTTCAGGTCACGGGGTTTCATGGTGCGCAACCTGTGATGGTTTCTTCTTCCGAGAACAAGTTATTGCAGTTATCGGTGGTGGAGATTCAGCAGTTGAAGAAGCAACCTTCCTCACTCGCTTTGCTTCTAAGGTCTATCTCATCCATCGTCGCGACACATTACGTGCATCCAAAATCATGGCAGAGCGCGCTCACAACGATTCAAAAATAGAATTCATTTGGAATACAGAAGTTGTAGGTGTTAATGGTGAAGACAAAGTTTCAGGATTAACACTTCGTAATACCCAAACCGGAGAAGAATCTGATCTAGCCGTCACAGGTATGTTCGTGGCAATTGGTCATGATCCTCGATCAGAACTCGTCAAAGGTGTGATTGATACTGATGCCGAAGGCTATGTTCAGGTCTCTGGCAGAACGACTGCGACAAATATTCCTGGCGTTTTTGCCTGCGGAGATCTGGTTGATAACCGCTATCGACAGGCCATCACCGCTGCAGGATCGGGCTGCCAAGCCGCCCTCGATGCCGAAAAATTCCTCGCCCACTAGATTTCGCCACAGAACGAAGGAGAAACCATGTCCAACACCATCAAAGTCACCGATGCATCATTCGATCAGGACGTACTGAAAAGCTCAAAGCCAGTCCTCGTTGATTTCTGGGCTGAATGGTGTGGTCCGTGCAAAGCGATTGCTCCAGTTCTTGAGGAAATTGCTGGCGAGTTTGGTGACAAACTCACAATCGCCAAGTTGAATGTTGATGAAAACATGGCAACATCAATGGCAGCAGGCGTCACTTCAATTCCAACACTCAATGTTTATGTCAATGGTCAGGTCGTCAAGCAAATCGTCGGTGCAAAACCGAAAGTTCAACTCTTGGCAGATCTGAAAGAGTTCATCGGCTAGCAATGATGCTCCTCCGGCGCGGCCAGCGCGATATTGCCGTCGCCGAAATTCGCGCACGTTTAGCCCGAATGGGTTTTGCAGTTGAAAGTCTTGATGAAGAGTTTTTTGATGACAAACTCGACGCAGCAATTCGCACTTTCCAGCAAGCACGTGGTTTGAATCCCGATGGCATCGTTGGGCCACTGACCCTTGCTCGAATTGAAGAAGCGCGCTGGTCACTGGGTGATCGAGTCCTGCAGTTTATTGCTCATCAATTGATGCGCGGTGAAGATGTTGTGACTTTGCAGCAGCGACTTACCACACTTGGTTTTGATTTAGGCAAAGTTGATGGACTCTTTGGCGTTAGAACAGACAAAGCCTTGAAAGAATTTCAGCAGAGTGTTGGCATTGAGGCTGATGGCATTATGGGTGCTGAAACCTTCAAAGCCTTCGAGCGATTAGCGCGCACAGTGACTGGTGGACGCTCTGAAAAATTGCGGCAATCAGTCTTACTTGATTCCATTCGTACAGGTATTGCCGGCAAAACTATCGTGATTGATCCAGGTCACGGCGGTAGTGATACCGGAGTGAGTGGTTTTGGTATTTATGAAGCGAATGTTGTGAGTGCTATTGCTCATAAACTGCAGGGAAAGCTCAGTGCATTTGGTGCATCCGTAGCACTCACTCGACCACTTATTCACTCCACAAACCCAACTGAAAATGAACGAGCAAATCTTTGTAATGACATCAATGCTGATTTTGTGATTTCACTTCACTGTGATGTTGCGACCTCGAAGGATGCTAGTGGAATTGCCATTTTTCATTTTGGATCGGAACTCGGTGGCTGGTCACATGCAGGTCAACGCGCTGCGCAAAGGGTTCACACCGCAGTTCTTGAACATACTCATGCAGCTGATTGCAAAGTCCATGCGCGAACTTGGGAAATTTTGAGACTCACACGAATGCCTGCAATCCGAGTCGAAGTTGGGTATTTATCAAATGAAGAAGAAGCGCAATTGTTAACAAATGCAACATATCAGGATGAACTTGCGCAAGGAATCAGCGAAGGAATCCAAACCTTCTTCGCCCCAAGTACTACTTAGAACTCGCTATCTTCATCATCACCAAAGTCAGCTGATGCTAGATCCATATTTGGTGTGAGCAGGCTAATAACAAATCCAACAACTACCCCGATGAGCACTAATGCTAGGAGTCCTTTAATGAGTTTCATGGCTCCTCCTTATGGCCAATTCTGTCCTATAAAGTGAATAATTTCATCTCGAACCTGCCTAATTGCTGAGAGAAACCATGCGGAGTACACTCATGAATATGGTTAAAACTTCAATCAAAGTCGCAGGGATGACCTGCCAACATTGCGTGAATTCCGTGACTGAGGAAGTGACACGTATCGAAGGCGTGAATTCTGTGAATATCGATCTAGCCACTGGAACTGTCGACATCGAGTCAGAGGGCGAACTCTCAAGTGAAGACCTTGAATCCGCTGTTGAAGAAGCAGGGTACGAGGTAGTCCCCGCGTGAGGGACAGATCAGATTTTGTAATCACTGGAATGTCGTGCGCTTCTTGCGCTCTTCGAGTGGAGAAGAAACTCAACAAAATTCCAGGTCTCGAAGCATCTGTCAACTACGCGACGGGGCTTGCGCATGTTGAATCAACGAATCCAATCGACACAAAAGTCGTCCAAGAAACAGTAGAGAGCGCTGGATACGGCGCACTCGTGATGGACGAAACCCTCGGTGAAGCACTTGAATATATTGAACAAACACATGAGCAGGATCTATTTCGCAGGTGGACAATCGGTGCTCTCTTTGCATTTCCAATTACTTTAATCGCGATGATTAGAGAGTTTCAATTCACCAATTGGCAGTATGTGACACTGCTTGGATCTCTTGTTGTCGTGTTCTATAGCGCCTGGCCATTACATCGAAACACGTGGCGCAACGCTCGAACATTCTCTACTTCAATGGACACACTTGTCAGTCTTGGAGTATTTGCAGCGCTCTTTGGATCTCTCTATCAAATAGCGAATCATCCAATTGAGCACTTAACACATCTCTATATTGATGTCGCAGTAGTGGTTCCCACATTTGTCTTATTTGGTCGATGGCTTGAAACCCGAGCAAAACGAAGAGCCAGTGCCACACTCCAAGGGTTACTGAATACTGGCCCCGAAGAAATAGTTGTGCTTCGCGAGGGCAAAGAAGAAACAATTTTGCTACGCGACATTCAGGAAAATGAAGTTGTGATTTGTAGTGCTGAAAGTGTGATTCCTGTTGATGGCAACATTATCAGCGGAACATCAACCGTGAGTAACGCAATGCTAACTGGCGAAACACTTCCCAAAGAAGTAGTCATCGGCGATGAGGTGTTCGCCGGTGGAATTAACCATGAAGGTGTGCTACATATCCGCACCACTGCCGCTGGCTCTCGCACGAAAGCAAGTGAAATCGGTCAACTCGTCAGAACTGCACTGAGTCGAAAAGCTAGTGTTACTGCACTTGTGGATCGGATCAGTAGTCGATTTGTTCCAGGAATCATCCTGCTCGCGCTCGCCTCATTTGTTGGCTGGCAGTTCATTGATTCTGCTCGAGCACTTGATATTTTGATTGCAGTGCTCGTGATTGCATGCCCCTGCGCTCTTGGGCTTGCCACTCCCATGGCTCTCGTTGCTGGGATGAACCAGGCTGCTACCAAAGGAATCATTTTCTCTGGGCATGATGTTATTGAGAAGTCTGTGTCAGTTGACGAAATCGTCTTTGATAAGACCGGCACTCTGACAACGGGAGAACTCTCAATCACGACGCATTCAATTCCAGAGAAGTTTTTGCCTCTTGTTTTTGCTCTTGCCTCGAAAAGTCTGCATCCAATTTCAAAAGCAGTTTCAACACATTTCTTGAAACATAATCAAAATCTCAGTCTGCAGAGTATCGAACTTGTTCCAGGGCTTGGCGTCAAAGCGCTCTATGAAGGACAGGTTATTTATTGGGGATCGAGAAATTGGGTAAAGGGAACCCGGGCCGTTGATGCAATTGCAGCATATCTCTTCATTGATGAAAAGCTCATCGGGCACGTTGAACTTGAAGATGTTATTCGAGCAAATGCACCCCAAGTGCTTCATGAACTGAGCGCAATAGGTATCTCATCACTCGTTGCAACTGGTGATTTGAATAGTGTTGCAAGGCGTTCACTCTCAGCATTAGAACCGATAGACATCAAAGCCGAATTGATGCCAGAGGATAAAATCGAAATCATTCACGAATTGCAACGACAAGGAAAAGTTGTAGCGATGGTGGGAGACGGCACTAACGATGCGCCAGCTCTTGCTGCCAGCGATGTTGGGATATCGATGCCTCATGGAACGGTAATTGCTCAATCATCCGCCGACATTTCACTCATGCGCGATGATCTCTCCTTAGTTTTACATGCTCTCACCTTGGCCCGACGCATTAATAGTTTTGTTCGAAGTAATTTATTTTGGGCTTTTGCTTATAACGTCATAGCAATTCCATTCGCAGTCGCTGGCGTATTACCAGCGATGTATGCGGGGATTGCTATGAGTTTATCGAGTGTTTTTGTAGTACTCAATTCACTTCGATTGCTTAAGTAATCTCAACTTGATCCAGTAGTGCGAATTTTTGTGAGCCACTCATCGGCATGGGCAAAATCAGCATCAGAAGTGCCACTTCGCTTTTGAGGGAGGACACCATCATGGCGAGGGTAGGAACCTAGATAACGAACAGCAGCACAAATGCGATGAAGGCCTTGTAGCGCTTCGCCTACTCGTGCCTCAAGTACATGGCCTTCCAGGTCAATCGAGAAGTAGTAATCACCAAGTTCTTGCCGTGTTGGACGTGATTCAACTCGAGTGAGATTGACCCCGCGCACCGAAAGTTCCGTCAAGATTTCAAGCAAAGCACCTGGATGGTTATCTCGCATATACAAAACTAGCGTGGTGCGATCTGCTCCAGTTGGAGGACTTGGAGCAACTGGTTTTCGAACCACAATAAACCGAGTTTTAGCTCGATTGTTATCGCCAATATCACGAGCTAAGACATCAAGTCCATAGTGTGTAGCAGCAACTTCGGCTGCAATTGCGGCTTGAAATCGTGAAGCCGGGTCGCTTACTTCTTCAGCTGCGGCCGCGGTAGAGAGCGCTGGCACAACTTTTACTTCCGGTAATGCTGCTTGCAGCCACGTTCTGCATTGGGCTTCAGCGTGCGGATGAGTTGAGATATGGGTAATTTCATCAATCATGATGCCGGGTCGTGCCATTAAAGCAAATGTCACATCAAGTGCTACCTCATCAACAATCACAAGTGGTTCACCAGAAGCTAATTGATCTAAAGTCAGTGATACTGAGCCTTCAACACTATTTTCAAATGGAACAAGTGCTGCATCCACGATTCCATTTCTGACTGCATCGAGTGTTCCTGGCACAGCGGCAAAGGGTTCGCTTTGATAGTCAACTGTGTCTTCTAAGAGTGATAAAGCGGCTTCAGTGAAGGTTCCACGAGGCCCTAGAAAGCCAATTTTCATGCTGAGCCAAGAGGTTTTGCTGAGTTAATCGCCTGTAATTCTTCTGGACTCAGTGGAATATCTGACGTTCGTTGCAAGACTGGTTTTGCATATACACGACTTGTCGTTTGGTTTTGAATGCACGTCAGTACAAAACCTGTACCATCGTCGTCAAGTAACGCCATACTGAATGAGTATTGTCCACCCATATCTTGAATTGCGCTAAAGCGGACAACCGCAACGTGACGAAGTGCTACTGCAACGTCTCGCTGAGCCAAGAGGACAGCATTGTTTATTTTGGACAGCGTCATTTCAAGAGTATTTACCCGATTAATGTGTTCAAGAATCGAATTCAAAATATCTGATTCATTGGCCTCACCTCGAAAGATGATGAAATGCTTTCGCAATTTGGAAACCTGAATGAGTGAAATAAGCCCCAACAGAAGACCGACTGCGCCAAGTGAAATGGCTAGGATTGATAAGGTTTCACTATTCACATGGCTAGCCTAATCTGCTAAAACCTTCACCAATGTGCGAATATCACGATATGAGATGGATTAGAAACCTCACATTTTGCGCAAAATTCACATTCAAAATTTGATTATTTGGGGCCGGAGGATTACCTTGTGCTTACTCAGTCGCTGCTGCATCCCCCGTCGGCAGCGGCTGAGCCTTTTTATATTGTTACTCTAGCCCCGCTTTGCGCGAGTGGCGAAATGGCAGACGCGCTGGCTTCAGGTGCCAGTACTCGCAAGGGTGTAGGGGTTCAAGTCCCCTCTCGCGCACGATTACGATAGAAATGGACGGAGTTCAACTCTCCGATTACACGCCTTCGATCCTTCATGCGCTAGAAGATTTGCGGTTTCTTCGTTTGGAACATCAATAATCCAAAATCCACTGTAATGCTCAGCTGCTGCAAATAGTGAACCGGAATTCTGGAGATTTGCGCCATTTCGATTATCAATGAGGGTGGCATTCGAAGGTCCATGAATACCTACTGCCATTACCCAATAGTTCTTTTCCTGAAGTCTTGCATTAAAAGCATCGATTGCTTCTATTTCATTTCCGGTTGCCGAATTCGATTCGCCGTCAACAACGAATATGATGAATTTCATGACTCTAGACTTTCTCTTACTTCTTGGATGATGCCACGAAGACTTTGTGACTCAAAACCCTGTGACTGGGCTTTTTGAGTGTTGAGCGTTAAGAGATGATAGACATCCGGTTGCCAGAATGGAAACGTTCCTGGTTTTGCTTCAAGTGCAACCTCTTTCTCGACCCAGATAATCTCACTATCCGGTGAAACACTGCTTTGGATTTCTGAAATCATGTCACCAAAAGTCATTCCGCCACTTGGAGCAGCAAGATGGAAATCGCCTCGTAGGTCATCCATGATAGCCTTCAATGTGAAACGGGCTAAGTCATCAGCAGACACATACTGAAACGGCGCATCGGTTGGTGTTGGCACTTCAACTTTGCCACCATCTTTAAATCGTTGAACCCAGAGATTGAACCGATTTGTGTGATCATCTTTGCCAAGCACATAAACAGGTCGAAGAATGAGATGATCTTCATAATGCACTCGAACTGCTTCTTCACATAGCACCTTCAAAGCGCCATAGGTGGCACCATTGATTTCACAGGTGATTGGATCGAGTCCAATCAAATTTGCTAGCGACACATAAGGCGCAGACTCATCTGAGTTTGGTTGGATGGTGACAGGGTCATATACAGAACACGTTGAGATAAAGACGTATTTCTTGACGCGAGAAACAAATACATCAGCTAATGCATTGATTTCATGTGGTCGATATCCGCACACGTCAATCACTACATCCCATGTTCCAGTTTGTAGTGTTGTTACATCTCTGTTGCGATCACCTTTCAGGTGACGTGCTTTTTCTGTTCCTGGTGGTACTTTGTCACTTCGATGAAAGAGTTCAACATCATGACCTTCTGCTAGTGCCTGTCGTGCAATCGCAAGACCAACAAACTGCGTGCCTCCAATAATAAGTATTTTCATTAGGCGCGTGGTTTTGGTGAAATTGTGAGTTTAGGATCTCTCACGATGTGTTTAGCAAGCACCTTATCAATTGCTTTCATAACTTCAGGTTCAAGTTTGACACCTGCTGCCTTCACATTCTCAGTTACCTGCTCAGGGCGACTTGCACCAATAATTGCCGCTGACACATTCTTGTTCTGTAGCACCCACGCAATTGCAAGTTGTGACATTGTAAGGCCAAGTCCTTCAGCAATAGGACGAAGATTTTGTACAGCAGTCAAGATTTCTTCACTCATAAATTTTTCAGTGAATGACTTGTAACGCTCATGACTTGCCCGTGTGCCTTCAGGAATTGGTTGACCTGGAAGGTACTTACCTGTCAAAACACCTTGAGCAATAGGTGACCAAACAATCTGACTGATACCAAGCTCTTCAGAAGTTGGAATAACTTCCTCTTCAATAACTCGCCACAGCATTGAATACTGTGGTTGGTTACTGATTAATCGATTGAAGCCCATTTCTTTGGCAATCTTTTGTGCTTTTCGGATTTGCTTAGCATTCCATTCACTGACGCCAACATAAAGAACTTTGCCACTTCGAACTAAGTCATCGAAGGCACGCATGGTTTCTTCAATTGGAGTTTCATAGTCAAAACGGTGTGCTTGATAGAGATCCACATAATCAAGTTGAAGTCGGCGAAGTGAAGCATTGCAGGATTCCATAATGTGCTTGCGCGAAAGGCCGCGATCATTTTGTCCAGGTCCAGTCGGCCAATACACTTTTGTAAAAATCTCAAGGCCTTCTCGTCGTTGACCTTTGAGGGCTCGACCTAATACCTCCTCAGCGGCAGTCGCTGCGTAGATGTCTGCTGTGTCAAAGGTTGTGATTCCTGCATCGAGTGCTGCGTGAACACAGGCTCGCGCTGTGTCTTCCTCGACCTGTCCTGCGTGGGTAATCCAATTGCCATATGCAATTTCAGAGATTTTAAATCCTGTATTTCCAAGTGTTCTAAATTCCATAGGGGTATTGTGTCAATGGGTCATGAATCAGCAACTACAGTGTCTTTATCGAGCAGCATCACATCAAAAGGTAGTTTGGTTGCCTCGGGATAGATCAGTGGTAGGAAAACCATTCCCATACCTATTGCCACGGCGTAATAGTCGTTGGTATTTCGCATAACTTCATCCTCATACCTAACTGACTGTTCGAGCATTTTTTGGCGCTCTTCCTTGAATCGTGAGGTCACACTGATACTGTTTTCTCGAAAGAGTTGGTTGTACCAGGTGAGTCGGTACTGTTCGATGTTGGTTGCTCGTAACCGGTTCCATTTTGATCGAGTAGCTTCACGAACGAAAATACAGGCACCAATACCGTGGCCATATTTTCGATCAAGGTTCATTCGAAATTCCCAGTTGCGTTTCATTGCTAAATTTGAATGTTGGCGAGTAGTTTCAATGAAAAGATCGAGTTTGGTTGGAAAACGAGCAAAGAGTGCACCTTGAGATGAATTGGCACGTTTGACGATGTGATCAACTGTCGCATTTTCATAACCAACTTCACCGATGATTTCATTCGTCGCAAGCAACAAAGAAATCAGTGTCTTATCATCAAGATCAAACTTGAGTGGAGTGTCTAAATAGTCAGCTGTGTCTGGAGGAAGTTCAATTGGTTGCTGATTGAGATGTGCTCGCTGAACGATTTCATTAACAATGATTGTGAAATCTGTTCGGTCTTCATACTCTAAACTTCTACTTGCCAAAAGAAAACCGACTAACACCATCATGAGATATCCATTACGCCCTGACGTGGCAGCATCACGTTCAAACCAGGCCGGAAAGTGCATTGCAAGATCAGATTGAATTGCGTTCTTCAACTTCTCATCGAATTGCGTTTCAATCAGTAATTCAATTGCGACCAGCAATTCATTTGATGGCTGAAGTGCTGTCTTGAAAATCTCTCGAAAAAACGACGGGTCGCTTTGCAATGTTTCAAGTTGAAAAGAAGAAAAAGCATCGTCAAGCCAGGTAATAAACGCTGGACCTACAGCATCCTGCCATACTTTTATCTCAAGGTCAGAAAGATCATCAAAGCGATCAATCAGCGGTCTGCGTGAAATGCCAACGGCACTTGCTACAGCACTAAAACTCAAACCCGAGCAACCGTGGTTCAGTAAGATGCGAAATGCAGCATTGAGAATTTTCTCATTATTCTCGGATTTTCGATCATTCACTTGGTTCGTGACTCTGCTTCCAAAGTCACTTCCCCCCCCGAAACCTGAATCTATATCCGCAATACGCGTCCTCCTACCAACACCTGAACAAAGGTACCTGTGCTGTACGACAATTCATAGGGGAGAAAGTCCCATATGAGTTAAATCTAATTCAACTAAAGCACGGCCTACTTTGCGGAAAAGTACAGTTAATTGCCCTTACTTTCATAATATGCGCTCAATGCATCTTTCTGTCTCGCAGGACAAGGCACTCCTGGCGCGGTTCTGGGCTCAAAGTGCCAGAATTCATTGTCGTATCTGCGACATAGTCCCCACTTATAGCCATGAATTTGAAGCCACTTGGCCCTTTTCTTATCAATTTTCGTGAATCGCATGACATCAATTGCAAGTCCCCAAGGGTGCATCGAGATTTTCGGTGGTAAGACTTCCTTCATTGCCTCTTTTCGTGATCCTGTTTCGCGAATTTCTTGTTGAAAAAGATACCTTTGAAACGACAAACTTCGATACGCCGTGGAATATTTCAAAATAACACCATCTAGCTTTGCTGCCAGTTGTGCTGAAAGCCAGCGGTTTTTCATGAGTGGATGTAATGCGTTAGGGCGTTTACCCACAGGTTCAATTGCACTTGTACCAAGTGAGCGTTCATTCTTTTTGCACACA
>JBDLTY010000021.1:0-2542 GCA_039805585.1 Actinomycetota bacterium
AAGAGATAACCGCTGAAAGCATCTAAGCGGGAAACTCGTTTCAAGATGAGATCTGCCGGGGCCTTGAGCCCCCTAAAGAGTCGTTCAAGACCAGGACGTTGATAGGTCAGGTGTGGAAGCGTAGTAATACGTTAAGCTAACTGATACTAATTGCTCGTGCGACTTGACCCTATAACTTTGATCTTTTGATCAAGGAAGTTATGCCAAGTGACGCATTCAAAATAAATCTGATATTGCTCTATGAATTCGTTGCCTTGACCTAGTCAAGGTGACAACAAGTTATGCCTGATGACCATAGCAAGTTGGTACCACTCCTTCCCATCCCGAACAGGACCGTGAAACGACTTAGCGCCGATGATAGTGCGGGTTCCCGTGTGAAAGTAGGACATTGTCAGGCTATTACAGCCTCAGAAACCCCCACTCGACCGAGTGGGGGTTTTTGTTTTTGTGTATTTACTAATTGATATTGCTAATCTGTACGCCCTCTATCAAACACGCGTTGCTTTTCTGAAGACTGTTACACAAATCGTAAAACCAGGCATCAAAACTATTTACTTTTGAATACTTTGCATAAAGTAAATTGAGATACTCAGTTGATTCTGCCCAGCCCAATAATTCATTCAGTGATGTTTTTTGAACCTCGAGCAACTTGAACTTTAAAAGAACTTTTGCACCATAAATGGCGTGTTTATCTGGGGAATTCCTGAATTGCGACAATCTTGTATTTGCACGCGTAAGGGCGCCTGCAACATCATTGAATGCAGAACCGTGCCCCGGCAACACCAGTTGAGGATTGAGTTTTTCAATGACCTTTAACGTTGATTCCACTTCATCGAAAGCTGCAGTTCCTTCAATCTCCGGAAATACGACTCCAAAACCATTTTCCCAAAGTGCATCTGCTGAGATCAGAATTCGATCGTCCACATTGAAAATGACAACAGAATGTGGATCGTGGCCAGGTGCAGCATGAACGCGCCAAGTTTTCCCCGCAACTACAAAAGCATCGCCATCCTGAAACAAATGTGATTTGGTAAATCTTGGGCAGTGCTGACCAGTCGGTGTGTAAGTCAGTGCTTCAGCATTCCATTCATCCACATGCACAGCATGCCCAGGCGGAATGTAAGTCTGAACATCAGGGAATAGAACCTGTAAGTGAGCATTGCCACCACAGTGGTCACTGTGCAAATGCGTGTTGAACAATTTGGTCAAGAGTTTGGACCCAAGCACTGATGTGATCAAAGACTGGGTTTGACTAGCATGTGTCCAATATCCAGAATCCACGAGAATGGCCTGGTCAGCGTCTTCGATCAAGACATTGTTTGAAGAAAGCCATCCTCTTTCGAAGAAAGTTACACCGTTAGGTAACGTCGTCATGTGAATTAAGGTTGAGTCTAGTTAAAGGTGAACACATTCTCACAGCAGTTGCACAAAAATGAGAGATATAAGTGCTGGATAGGACAATACAAGAAACGTCAAAAATGACCGCAGGCAGTTTTGATGATTTAGAGAGGGCTATCTAATAGTGTCAGGTAGATGAAAGAATGAGGGAAAACCCGTAGAATCGAAATATGACACTCGTACACACGCTTGCCAAAACTACCTTGGAAGGGGGACGACAAATGCTTCGCTTCACAGGTGTATCTCAAGGGGCACTCCGCAAATCAGAAGGAGTACTGATTCCGATTGCGCCACTTGATACTGAGCATGTGCCACAAATTTTGGCGCATTTGTTGGCTTTAAACGTACATGATCGCTACTTGCGGTTTGGCTATACCGCCACAGACGAACAAATTCAGCGTTATGTGAGTTGTTTGAATTTTGAACGTGATGAAATTTACGGCATTTTCAATACGGAACTACAGATCATCGCCATGGCTCACTTGGCACTGATGAAAGAAGTAGGTCGGGAATTCAACTCCGAATTTGGTGTCTCAGTTGCTTCGCATGCACGTGGTCGAGGTTACGGAGCCCGATTGTTTGAGCGTGCTGTGATACATGCACGCAATGAAAAGGTCTACCAGATGTACATCCATGCCTTGAGCGAAAACGCGCCCATGATTCGCATCGCTCGCAAAGGTGGCGCAAAGATTGAGCGCGATGGCTCTGAAACAGAAGCATTCTTAAGCTTGCCAAAGCGCGATTTCGACAGCCGAATCACTGAGTTGGTGGCGGATCAATATGCCAAGACAAACTACAGCATTAAAGAAGATGCCAAACGCTTTTGGAATTTCTTAGCCAAAGTACAAGAAATTCGTCAGGGCGTTCGTGATACGCGGCATCAATCTGCCGAATAGGGCGGCCGCATGGGCTATGCTTGAGGCTTGTCAGACTCTCGCAGCCAACGCTGCAACACTGTGATACCCCCGCATTCCCGAGAAACAGAAAAACAAGACCTACGCAGCTATTGGCAGCGCTTGGTTGAATTCATTCACCCCGGTCCCGATTCCCGTGAAGAACTGTTAGGCGCGCTTTCCGATGCAGAAGATAACCAAGTCATTGGTGCCGAAAGCCGCCTCATGTTGGAAGGTGTGCTGCGCATGGC
>JBDLTY010000022.1:0-4529 GCA_039805585.1 Actinomycetota bacterium
AAATTTCTGCAGCAGACTTACCTTCTTCTGCCATTGCGAACGCACCCCACTGTGACATGCCAATGCCGTGCCCCCAGCCACTGCCACTAAACGTGAAGTTTGGCGGAACTGTGGCAGGAGCCAGCGCAGGTAAAGTTAAGGACTCAACCGAAGGCGCATTGTCCCGGACATAGAGAGTTCGAGCTGCCTGCACAAAAGATTCAGGAGAGTTTGCTCCCAATGCAACTGGGACAACGACACTTTGAACATTCTTACTGACGGCAATGAACTCAAGTGTCTCATCCTGCAAGCGATTTGCTGCAAGAATTCGAACTCCTTCGAATCCAATCATTGCGATATCGATGAGATTGAATGCTTTGTTGGTTGCTATCCAGATTGTCGCGGCATCAGTTTCAATTGTTTCTTGGACGAATTCTGCTCTCGCGGTTGCACTTTCAGCCCAGATTCGCGAGGTGATAATTTTTGCAGGAAGAAAACTCTCAGGACCATACGCCACGAAGTCAAGGTTCGTGAAACTCTTTCTAAGAGTTCTGAGTTCTTTAACATCATCCTCAAATGGAAGCACGAGACTGTTCGTTCGGCTCGCGAAATGTGTTGCTTCAACATTATGAAGCGCGTCTTGATCAAATACTACAACTGCATCAAGTGGCTTGCCGAGAGCAGTTTGATACGTGATGAAGTCTGAGACGTTGGCTGGATCAAATCGTCTGACCACAACATCAAGACTCTTCAACGACTTTACGTAACCTTTGGAATACTCACTTCCACCACCAACAAGGAATACTGATTCAATTCCCTTATCTTGCAGGTACGTCTTGTCACTCGCCCTCAAACTATTTTTTCCACTGACAAGGACAATGGAATCGGTAAGCGCCGCGATGTTTCCGGCAACGAGTAGATTCCTTATCGTTGCGCTTGCTCTGACAATGACAGCACTTGAAGCGTTCTGTCGGTAACGCTCAGCGATTTGAAGAAGTGCTCTTGATTGAGAGGTTACCGTAGAGCCCACTTTGAGAATAGTCCCATCAGGACACAGCGTTTGAAATCCTACCGATTCACTTGCAGTAACAACTTCCACATTGCGTTCAAGTGACTTTGTTTTCAATTTCGTAGTGGTACTCATAATTTCGAGTGAGTACGGCCCTGGCTGAATATTTGATGCGGGAAAATTTATTTGTACATTCGTTGCTGCAGAGACACTACCTGCTTTCGAAGCAACAACCTGACCCGTGCAACGACTTCGTACGTTTGCTTGCCAAGTGGCAGCGCCATTGAATGAGGCATTCAACGTAAGTGGCTCAGTTGCCGCTCGCCATTGATTGGTTAGCAGAGAAATTTCAGTCACTAAGCCTTGCGCTGGTTGTGCTACAGATAGCACAGTGAAAGACACGGCGATGCTGCCGATGAACGCGACAATACGACGGGACACTGAACCTCCAGCTGGGGAAGCCGCTGAGAGGAGCATTCTGCCAACAAATAGGAAAAAAGTTCGTGATGTAAGCGCAGTTTTCCCAAAATACACACTCCTCTAACAGACTTTTTCACCTTTGGCGCCCTCAACCTTTACCCTTTGCCAAGAAGGAGTCACCGTTGTTCGCCAAAGTTGCCAAAATTCTCGCAATCGGCTTGATCGCCGTTACGGTTATCAGCGGGTTTGCCTTAGGGCAACTTGCAAGTGCTATTGGCGCAATTACGACTGAAGACATTTCTGGCCAACTCGATAATCGTCCAACAAAGATACCTGGCCCAGAAATCGGTGCACCCATCAATATCTTGCTCATTGGTTCGGATACACGAAAAGGTCAAGGTGGTGGATATGGCGGTAACAGCCAATTCAGCCACCAGCTATCAGATACCAACATCCTGGTTCATGTGGCTGGAAATCGTCAGTGGGCAACAGCTGTCAGTATTCCGCGTGACGCAGCTATTCAGATGCCTGATTGCGTGAAGAAAGACGGAAGCATTTCTCGTGGCTATTACGGTCGCTTCAATGAGGCTTACAGTCGCGGTGGCGCTGCGTGTGTCATTAAGACTCTTGAACAAGAAACTGGAATCTTTATCGACCATTTCATGATTGTTGATTTCAAGGGCTTCATCAATGTGGTTGATGCTGTTGGTGGTGTTGAAGTGTGTTTGACAAACGCCGTGAATGATAAGAAAAGTAAATTGCAACTTCCTAAAGGTATCTCAACAGTCAGTGGCAAGCAAGCACTCGCATTTGTTCGGGCACGCGGCACGCTAGGCGATGGAAGTGACTTGTCTCGAATTCGTAGGCAACAAGACTTTCTGGCATCACTTGTGAAAAAGGTAACTAGTGCTGGAACCTTGTTTAATCCAGTGAAAGTACTCAACATCGTTGAAGCAGTCGCAGGTTCGCTGACAACCAATCCTGAACTTGGTTCACTTGATGGCATGAAGCAACTTGCATTTAACTTGCAGAATCTCAAACCTAGTACTGTTCGTTTTATCACTGCGCCTTTTGCGCTGGATCCAACCAATAATGCCCGAGTAATTTTTACTGCTAAGACGGATGAACTGTGGTCGTCACTACGGGAAGATAAGCAATGGCCAAAACCTCCAACAACAGATTGGGATGGAAATCCACTAACTGTTGAACCAACGAGTGTTTACGTTTCAGTACTCAACGCCACCTCAACCAATGGCTTAGCATCAAAGAAAGCAACTGAACTTAGTGGCGAGGGCTTTAGAATCGTCAAGACAGACAATGCGCCTGCCGAACTTGGCACCGCCACAGCAGTTTGGGCGACGAAAGCGAATATGAAAAAGGCACGCACTCTCGCAGTTGCACTTGGATTGAATGAAGTGAAATTGCTTGGAAAGAAATCGAAAGTTCCATCAAAGATTGTTGTCGTGGTTGGAGAAGATTGGCCAACCTCTCTGACCAGTCTGACCATCAAGAAGAAGGCACCGTCAACGATTTATGGGCCTACTGATGGTCGCACTGCAGACGAAACTGACTGCTCCCCTGCATAAATCGCTTATTTTTGCGACAACAAGAATCCAAGTCCCCACGAAATATGCATTGTCATCACGACGATGACCAAACTCAGTATTGATCCAAATTTGATTGCGCGTTTGGCAACTTGCACGAGTGCAATACAAAGTAGTGAAAGCACATATAGCATTGGGAAAAAACCCGTCAACATCAATGGCGGACTCTCTAGAAAGCCACCTAATTGAGACAAAATCAAACTCATCACTAACGAAACAACAAGTGCTGGTGGTGCTAGGTAACGAAATCCCTGTTGAACTGTATCTGGGTACATTCTCATAACTCGTCTACGCCATTGACCGTATTGAAAATATTGTGACGCAAGTGCTGTTACGGAATTTCGTGGATGATAAATAACTTTCAAGTTGGGATCAAACCAAATTCGACCACCATTTTTCCGCAATCGATAATTCAACTCCCAATCCTGGGCGCGAATCATAGATTCGTCATATCCTCCAACTGCTTCTAGAGCAGAACGTTTGAATGCTCCCAGATACACACTTTCACTCTCGCCTGCCGCGCCTCCCACGTGAAAAGCAGCTTGGCCTACAGCCCAAGGTGATGTCATAGCAAGCGCAACTGCTTTCGTGAAATTGTTATCACCCTGAGCAAACATTTGCCCACCCACATTCACAGCGTTCTTCTCTTCAAGTAATGTCACACAACGTTCAACATAGTCAGGTGGCAAGATTGCATGTGCATCACAACGAACAACAACATCGGATGTTGAGTTACGTATTCCAAGGTTCATTGCAGTAGGGGTACGTCCCGTGGGGTTATCAACGAGTGTTATGCGGCTATCGAATCGTGCAAGCTCTTGAGCAATTGCTGCCGTGTTGTCAGTGCTTGGACCTAGTGCCAAAACGATATGGGTGATGTTGTCATATGTTTGATTACGAATTGCAGTGTAGACATCTTTTAGATGTGCCTCTTCATTTAGCACTGGAATGACGACTGCAACTGTTGGCTTAGACATAGTTGGACCATTCAATCGCGGGGCAGCGATTCATCACAACTCTCATACCGTGGCTTTCCGCGCGTTGGGCTGCATCCTGATCGATTACATCAAGTTGCATCCATACTGCTGGAAGACCAAGTGAGATAGCTTCATCGATAATACTTCCGACTCTGCTTGAATTAACGAAACAATCAACTACATCAATTGAGTGCGAACTCACCGCTTCACTGAGGCTGGCATATGCTGGTGAATCAAGCACGCTGATAGCGCGTGGATGAATAGCAATGATGTTTTTACCGTGCGACTGTAGAAATTTGGCAACTCCATATGCGGGGCGGGACTGATCGGCACCTAGTCCAACAATTGCCCAAGTTGCAGCACCCTCGAGCAGGTCGCGAATGTCGTCAGGCTCAGCAAACCTCATATTTATTCCATTGACTTTTTAGCGACGGATTCACCTTGGCGAATCGCTTTTTCTTTCATGTTTTCGCGATGTTCATTCAGGGCCACCTGCAAAGTCTCATCTGCGGTGGCAAGAATTCGTACTGCGAGTAAGCC
>JBDLTY010000023.1:0-7104 GCA_039805585.1 Actinomycetota bacterium
AGTCGAGGGTGTTCTTGATGGTGCTATCACTTTTGAACCACGAGGCGAAGGTGGATTTGGATATGACCCAGTCTTCGTTCCTCACGGACTGAATCTCACAACTTCAGAACTTGATGCAACGCATAAGGATTTAATTTCACATCGAGGACAAGCCATTCGCTCTGCCGTCAGTGAACTCAAAACACTGTATGGTCTTGGTTGTGGGGGAAATTGTTCCTGTAAGTCTTAGGGTGCGGGTGGCGGGACTCGAACCCGCACGTCTTTCGACCGAGGCTTTTAAGGCCTCTGCGTCTGCCATTTCGCCACACCCGCTTGGTGCGGGCGGAGAGACTCGAACTCTCACACCTCTCGGCACAGGAACCTAAATCCTGCGTGTCTGCCAATTTCACCACGCCCGCAAGGATGCGAATTCTAGGTGTAGTGCATATCCGCCCACATTTTGGGTAATTGAGATGAGACTTTTAGGCTATGGGCATGAGTTCACAGAAACCACAGGACATTGCGAAAGAAATCGCTGAGGTACGCACTCGTTTTGTGAAGGCCATTGATGAAATTGCCGATCGATCTCAACCCAATCGAATTGTTGACTCTCAAGTCCAACGAGTGAAAGCGTTTTACCTTGATGAAAATGGTGGGATTCGAATTGACCGTGCCGGTAAAACAGTTCTCGTTATTCTCGTGCTTGCGATTCTTCGTAAACTTTTCAAATAGTGTTTGAGCTCTCACTTCTGAATTTTGTAGTTCTTTCCCTGGCCGGAATTCTCACGGGCTTCATCAATGGAGTTATTGGTGGTGGATCGCTCATTTCATATCTAGCGCTCACAGCCACTGGTGTTCCACCCGTACTAGCAGCGTCAACAAATACAGTTGGAGTTGTTACTGGAAATCCTTCTGCTCTCATCACACCATTACGAGAACGTCAAATTCAATTTAGGGCATGGTTCCCACTTGCTGCTATGACAGCGGTAGGTTCAGTTGTAGGTGGCTACATGCTAATTTCACTGCCTGAACGTGTTTTCGAATTTCTGATTCCGTTTCTTCTCATCATCAGTGGGGCCTCCGTTTGGATACGGCCCAAGCGAAGTGAAGTTCAATCCAGGGGATTGCTTCCTTTGCTCTTTGGCAGCGGCGTTTACAACGGCTACTTTGGTCCAGGCCAGGGAATTTTGAATCTATCAATTTTGTATCGTGGAACAACGTACGAACCTGCGACATTGGTCATCTTAAAGAATTACATCATAACTGCAAGCAATGTTGTCGTTTCAATACTTTTTGCTGTAAGCAATAAGGTCATTTGGTTGGTGATTCCGATTTTGTGGATTGCAGTAGGTTTAGGTGGGTGGCTCAGCCATATGGTGACGCGTCACTTAAATGAGAAAATTCTAAGAATTGGTCTCTCATCGTTGGCATTCTCATCGTCGGCTTACTTTCTTTTCTCCTGATACGATTTTGCCATTCTGAAAGGGCGTCATGCGTATCAAGTCATTATTTTCTGTTCTCATTCTTCTGAGTAGCGTTATTGTTGCAATTCCAGCCTCAGCTCTAGATACCAGAATTGAAATCACTGGGATTTCGAAGCAAAATCGATATATCATCGAAGGCAAGAATGGTTCTCTGAAGCACCTTATTCAATCCTTCGATAATTCACGCCGTTTGTTTGGTGACTTCGCTGTTGTTGTTGGAAACATTGATGAGATTCAGAAGAGTTTGCAAGGTGCGCGAAAAAGTTTTGGCACGGTAAATATTTCACCAGATGAATACCGAACTCGCGTCTCGGTTCCAGACGATACTCTTTGGGGAAATCTTTGGGGGATGGGAGTCGATGCAAGTTACGGAATTGATTTGCTCGCGGCGCATGCCTTGTTCACTACTAAACAACCTGGCGCCGATGCAGTGGTTGCGGTTCTTGACACTGGTTACACAGATCATCCAGACCTAGCAGCCTCATACGAAGGTGGCTATGACTTTCTAACTCAATTCGATCCTTATGGCGACCACCAATCGAATGATGGAGATGGTCCAGATACAGATCCACGTGATGCTGGTGATTTCTGGTTAGAAAACACCTATGGCGGTCCATGGGGTTCGTCATGGCATGGAACCCATGTGCATGGAACGATTGCAGCAACAAAAAACAATGGTCAAGGTGTTGTAGGTGTAGCACCGTCAGCAGATGTCATCCACGGTCGAGTGCTTGGCACATGGGGCGGTTTTGATAGTGCAATTGCATCGTCAATTCGCTGGGCAGCCGGACTCGCAGTCAGTGGTGTGCCAACGAATACAAAGCCAGCAGATGTTGTGAACTTGTCACTTGGTGGTGCAAGTACAACCTGCCCATCGATTTATGCGAATGCAATTGCGGATGCCCGAAATGCTGGAACTGTGGTTGTTGTGGCAGCAGGCAATGAAAACAGTGACGCGGGTGGATTTACGCCAGCAAATTGCTCAGGTGCAATCACAGTTGCTGCGACAGGACCTGAGGGATTTCGGTCTTGGTATTCAAACTACGGATCGGTGGTTGACATAGCCGCGCCAGGTGGAGACAGCAACTACATAAATGGCGGAATTCAATCAACACTCAATACAGGTTATTCGACCCCACAAGTTCCAACGTACGCTTACTATCAAGGTACGAGTATGGCCACACCACATGTCGCTGGTGTTGTTGCACTGATTCGTTCTGCAAATCCTAACTTGAGTGTTGCTGAAGTCGAAAGCATTTTGCTGGCATCAGTGAATCCTTTTAGATCAAGTGGAATGACAAACTCATGTTCACAGACAGGTAAGTGCGGATCTGGTCTGGTTGATGCTCAAAAAGCAGTAGCTGCTGCTTTGGCAGCCGGTGGCGGTGGCGGTGGTGGCGTATAAGACACCCAAGTGCAAACGACTGTGGCAACTGTTGATTCTGCAAGAGCAACTATAAGTTGGACTGCTCCCACAAACACAACCAATCTAACTGGATACAGAGTTACTGTTGCTGGTGTTCGAAATCAATGCATTAATTCGGTTTCACAACTGAGTTGCACTTTCACGAGACTAACAAACGGTCGAAGTTATACCGCGCTAATAGAAGCCCGATATGGAACTACGTATGTCACAGGCGTACAGATTGTCTTTGTTCCTGCAGGTCGCCCGAGTGCACCAAGTCTTTCAAGTGCAAGCGTTGGCATGGGATCAATCACTGTGACCTGGAGAGCCTCTAACGCGAATGGAAGCCCAATCACAAGTTATAAAGCCGAGGCAATACTTTCTAATGGAAGCGTTTCGGGCTTTTGTGAAACTTCTGGGACTCTAACGTGCACTATCACAGGGCTCTCAGCGGGAAGTTACAAGATTCGACTGACGGCTACGAATGCTATCGGAAGTGCCTCAAGCACCTCGAGGAGTTCGTACAGGGTTCGCTAAGGCGAGGCTGTCGGCCTCTGAGCGGAAATTGATTTCGGACAAATCCACCAAGTCCGAAAATTGAAGCGCAATAATCCTTGATTGCACCTATTTTCCGTCCTACTCTTTCCAAAGGTACACATACCGAAGGGAGAGATTTGTGCTGAGCAAATCAAAAAAAGTCACAGCAGTTTTAGGCGCGTTAGCGCTTGGTGCTTCGCTGATGGCATTTATGGGAACCAGCGCAGTCGCTGATGGAGGAAAAGTTTCCATAGAAGCCACTGGTTTTTCAAAGCAAAATCGATACATCGTTTCAGGAACTGCTGCAACGAAAAATTTCTTGTTAGCCAAGTTCGCCGGAAATTCACGAAATTTCTTTAGAAACCACACTGTGGTTTTCGCTAAAAAGGGCGAGATTGTTTCCGCACTTCGCAACTCAAAACTTAATTTGGGTCAAGTGAAGGTTTATCCAGATCAATTTATTAAGACTCCAAAGGTTGACGCAATCCCGCTTCAAGATTCTGGTGGTTCACTTTTTAATGGTGACCTACCTTCAAACGTTGGACCTGCAGATTTCACAAACGACGTTTTTTGGGAATTCCAGTGGAGCCTTTGGCCAGATTATGAACTTGATGGCCCTGGCACAAACTTCCACGGTGTGAACCTGTTAGATGCACTCGACATCACTGATGATCTCGGAGTAGATCCAGGTGAGGGCGCCAACGTTGCAATCATCGATACTGGGTATACAGTCCATCCTGAGCTTGATATTGCAGATTCAGCGGACTTTGTTTCAATAGATGCAGGTAACGACGGTGATGATTGGGATAATGATGGTGCGGATCCAGGTGACTGGTGTGGAGGTGATCCATCATCATGGCACGGAACTCACGTACACGGAACCATTGCAGCATCAACAAATGATGGTAACCTCGTTGGAATCGCTCCATACGCGAACGTGGTTCATGCACGAGCTCTAGGAACCTGCGGCGGTTATCGTTCAGACATTGTGGCTGCTATGTTGTGGTCAGCCGGTGAGAGTTTCGTCAGTGAAGGAATCTCAAATAACGCTTATCCTGCTGATATCATCAATATGTCACTTGGTGGCGGTGGCACCTGTGACCCGATGTATGACGAAGCGCTTTCGTACATTCGCAGCTATTACGATGCACTAGTCGTAGTTTCAGCTGGTAATGGATACGATCCAGCGGCAGCAGCTTCACCTGCTGGATGTACTGCAGCATTTACTGTTGCATCTTCCGGTTCAAGTGGTGAACGTGCCTATTACTCAAACTATGGCATCAATGTTGACATCACTGCACCAGGTGGAGATTGGTGTGATACCAAGTTTTCTCAATGGGGATTTGACGATTTTGCCAATTGCCTTGATTCTTTCAACTATTGGGGAAATTACATGCGTGTTGATTACAACATGGTTGTATCCACATTGAACGATGGACTGACTACTCCAGAAGATCCAACGTATGCGTTTTATCAAGGTACAAGTATGGCTGCTCCACATGTTTCAGGTGTGGCTGCACTTGTTCTCTCGGTAAATGATGCACTCAACGTAGATCAACTCGAAGAGGTTCTCACACGATCATCTGCTTCGTTTGGCGACATTGAATACTCAGGATACGCACTAGATGAAATCCGTGGCGAGAATGATTATTCATGTTTGTTGCACGAATACATGTGTGGCTCTGGAATTGTCAATGCGTACAACGCTTTGGATCTTGCGCTAGAGACTGAAGGCACAGATGGATCACGCGTAACTCGTGTGAATATCACTCCTAGCGGAGATCTCACCAAAGGCTCCGCGAAGATTGATTTCTTCCTCCCTGCAGATCTGATGTTGTGGGATGATTTATCGTACGTGGATGTCACCATTAAATTGCGTGGTGCAACTAACACAACGAAGTGTCGTGCAAATCCGATGGTTGTTAACGACTGGAACCAATCCATGAGTTGCACATTCACTCGACTGACTCACGGCAAGGTATACGACGTTGTGATTACCCCGACCTACGGACGAACCAAAGGTGAATCCGTCACAAGGTCATTCACGACAGTTCGGTTGCCGAAGTCAGCGAAGTTCACATCAATCACGGTCTCCCCTTGGGAAGATCTTGATTACGGAATGTATGACGGCATTGCAACTGTGCGTTGGTCTGCTGAAACTGTTCCTTGGTTGACAAACCGTCATCCAGATGATGCCTACTACCAGGTAGAGGCGTACAGTGATCTTGCAGGTGAATCGTGGAATCTATGTCTTACCTACAGCACCTCATGTCAGATTCCGTATCTCATTCCAGGCGATAGGGTGAAATTCAAGATCACGACCATTACCACTCGCGGCCAAGTTGTTTCAAACTGGACGAAGTGGTACTTGGTGCCTGGCACCATCCCAATGGGCTAACTCCCTAAGGTAAGAGGGGCTCACGCAAGTGAGCCCCTCCTTTCTTTTGTAGACTTCAAACTATGCGCAAATTCGCAATCCTCCTCGTCACATTATCCACCCTCTTCTTTGGTGTGCAGTCAATTACGGTCAGTGCAGATGCACCGAAATGTGAACCCTTGAAGACCTGGTCACCAACAGATGCAAGCTTGTCAGGTGCGCAGCTCGATGAGAAATGTAATGAATACTACATAGAGCCGGCATCCAGAGATTTATTGTCACGCAAGTACCTGAAACAAATGCTGTCAACGGCAGCGCCGAATTTCAACCCAAGTGATGCGTTTAGCTTGCACTCAAATCCAACTGCTAACGCAATTATCTACTTGGATTTTGATGGGCAGACGTGGGAGTCTGGTATGTGGTGGATCAACTCATACGGAATCGAAGTGGGCGAAACTTCTGCTGGATATACGCTCGACAGTGATCCGACAACATTTACCGAACTTGAACGACTAGCAATCTATGAAATCTGGTCAAATGTGGCAGAGGATTTCGCACCATTCAATGTTGATGTAACCACTGAGCGACCAACAGGTGCACGAGACACGGTGTTTCGTAACAGAGGCTCACACGCACTGATCTTGTCGGAAGCTTCAGTCCAACAAGGATGCGGTTGTGGCGGTGTTGCTTATGTTGATGTATTCGGAAACGGAAATCCTTGGCAATATCCCGCATTGAATTTCTCGAAATTTGGAACGTATTACGCACCACCAATTGATGTTGCTGAAATCATCAGTCATGAAGTTGGACACAACCTTGGACTTGCTCATGATGGCACCACAACTGGAATTGAGTACTACTCAGGTCATGCGATGTGGACACCAATTATGGGTGCAGGGCGTGGTCGCGGTATCGCTACCTGGAGTTATGGAGGTTATCCTGATGCTGATACTCGCTGGAATCAGCGAGCCGGCGATGATGATTTTGCACAGATGAACCTATTTCTTGACTTTTTCTCTGATGACCACGGTGATAACTTTGGCGCAGCCACTGTGGCCTCCCCAGGTCAAGTACTTTCTGGGAAAATTACAACAACATCAGACAAAGACTTCTTTAAATTTACGGTTTCAAATGCAATGGCTGGCCTCTGGCAACTACAACTCTTCCCAGCTCCCTATGCTCCTAATTTAGATCCAGAGCTCACGCTCTACGATGAGAGTGGAACTGTGTTAGAGGTGTCTAATCCTGTCGTTTCAGCCCCATCGTGGATGAGCTATATAACGAGTGGGTTGGATGCATTAATCGAACGAGAACTTACTGCT